>NZ_DLLH01000064.1:4343-27915 GCF_002476655.1 Treponema sp. UBA7567 | reverse complement strand
AAGTGGCGGTTGGCCGGTTTGCGCTCCTGTAAATTCTTATAACAAGCGTTTTATAACGGCTAGTTTTATAACTGTTTTTTAGTTTGACTTTGGCAAGATGAATGTTAGGCTTTAAAAGTAACGCGAGGTTCATCTTATGGGTATTTTTCTTCAGGCTTTGGTAAATGGAATTCTGATAGGTGGATTTTATTCACTGATGGGTATGGGGCAGAACGTTATTTTTGGTGTTATGAAAATCATCAACTTCTGTCATGGCGAAATGCTGATGGTCGGTATGTATCTGACTTTTGTTTTTTCGCAGCTTGGCATTGATCCTTATGCCGCGCTTCCGCTTGTTGCCCTTTGCACTTTTGGCATTGGCGCTTTGGTTCAGCACTTTCTTATTACGCCGTCGCTCGGCACGCATAGCTTTACTAACTTGCTGTTTTTGACGGTTGGTCTTGGTCTTTTGTACCAGAATGTTGCTCTTGTAATCTTTTCTTCGCTTAACCGGACTATTGTTACTCCTTATTCGGGAATTACAATTCATCTTGGACCGGTTTCGATTCTTCTTCCTAAGCTTGTAAGCTTGTGCGCGCTGATTGTAATTACTGTCGGGCTTTTTGTTTTCCTAAAACATTCGACAATGGGAAAAATGATTCGCGCTGTTTCGCAGAACTCGGTTGGCGCGGAAGTTGTCGGTATTCCTGTTAAAAAAATCTACATTTTTACTTACGGTCTTGGCTGCGCGCTTGCCGGAATTGCCGGAGACTTGCTTACTCTGTTCTATGTAATAAATCCGACGGTTGGCGGCCAGTTTAGCTTTAAGGCGCTGATTGTTGTTGTTGTCGGCGGTTTTGNNGGTTCGATTCAAGGCGCGTGCATTGCCGGTATCTGTCTTGGGCTTATGGAAACAATGAGCAGTCTTATTATTGGACCGACTTACCGCGATTTGACCGTGTTTGTTGCGTTCATAATTATTCTTGTTGTTCGCCAGATTATTATTTTAAGACGACGATAGTTTTTTGCTGGTTTAATTTTGATTTTTTGGGGGACAGATAATATGTTTGATTTAACGACTACTTATAAAAAAAGACGGGCGGCTTTGCTTGCTGTTTTTATGCTGGTTTTGGTTTTGCTGCCGATTGTCTTTGCTGGCAATCCGTATCTTGTAAATGTTTTTATAGTTATTTTCTATACTACGACAATGTCTTTGGCGTGGAATTTGCTCGGCGGTATGACTGGCCAAAATTCTCTTGGACACGCCGCGTATATGGGTCTTGGCGCTTATGTTGCCTGTCTGTTTATGACAAAAAGCGGTATGAATCCGTGGGTTGCGATTCCTATTGCAATGATTTTTGTCGGTCTAATTGCAGGTATTGTTTTTTATCCGTGCTTTTTGCTCCGCGGTCCGTATTTTACTTTGGTTTCGATTGCGTTTGGCGAGACAATCAGGCAGTTTATGCTTAACTGGGAGTTTGCCGGAAAAGCAATGGGCATTCCGCTTCCGTACGGAGAGTCTTCTTTTGCGCAGTTTAGGTTTCATTCAAAAACGCCTTATTATTACATTGCCTTGCTTATGGTGATCGGCGTTTATCTGATTATGAAAAAAATCAACAGAAGCAAGCTTGGTTTTGCCTTAAAAACTATCCGCGAAGATGAGGATGTTGCAAATGCGATTGGTATAAACCCAATGAAATATAAAGTTATTGCGCTTGTAATTTCCGCTATGATTGCCGCAATGGTTGGCTGTTTTTATGCAAATTACAACCGTTATATTGACTGCGACCTTATGCTTCAGTCTTTCTCTACAGAATTTATTCTTCCTGCGGTAATCGGCGGCGCTGCTTTTGTTGAAGGTCCGCTTGTTGGCGGAATTATTCTTCTTACTTTGAGTGAATGGCTCAGAAATAAATTTGGCGGTATTTTGCCGGGAATCAACCTTATTCTTTATGCAATTACCTTGCTTTGTATTATTCGCTTTAGGCCGGTTGGAATTTTGGGCTGGTATTCGAAGAGCAGAGTAAAAGAATGGATTGATGTTAAGATTTTTGGAAAAAAAGCAGGGGAGGAAGCGTGATAAAAGTGCGTTTGTGCGTTTTATCACTTCTAAGGAGCAGCAAATGAGCGATACACCAATTATCAAAGTAGAACATATTTCAAAAAACTTCCGTGGTCTTCGTGCAGTAAATGATCTTTCCCTCGAAATCGAAGAAGGCAAAATTACTGGAATGATTGGCCCGAACGGCGCCGGAAAATCAACAACTTTTAATATGATTTGCGGATATTATCCGCCGTCAGAAGGACATATTTTTTACAAAGGGCGGGATATTACCGATTGCAAGCCTTTTAACTATACTGATATGGGAATTGCAAGAACTTTCCAGATTATGAAGCCTCTTTCGACGCTTTCTGTTTTGGACAACATTGTGCCGAGCGCTTTTTTTGGAAAAGACAAGGCAAAAAATTTGGCGGAAGCTAAAGATATTGCGGAAGAAGTCTTGGAATTTACAGGCCTTTATTCAAAGCGCAATGCAATTGCCGGAGAAATGGGAACTCCAGACCAAAAACGTCTGGAAATGGCGCGTGCCCTGGCAACAAGACCGGAAATGCTTTTTTTGGACGAGGTTATGGCCGGTTTGAACCCTGCCGAAACTGATCAGGCGATTGAGCTGATTCACAAAATTAACGAAAGCGGAATAACTGTGTTTTTGATTGAGCATATTATGAAAGCTGTCGTAAATCTTTGCGAAAAAGTTATTGTTTTGCACCATGGAGAAAAAATTGCCGAAGGTACGCCTTTGCAGGTAATGAATGATCCGTATGTAATTGAAGTTTATCTTGGAAAAAAGGGAAAATAGTTTATGCTTAAAGTTAATAATCTTTGTGCCGGATACGGCAAAGTTCAGGTTTTGTGGAACATTTCTCTTGAAGTAAAGGACGGACAGGTTGTTGCTGTGCTTGGTTCAAATGGCGCTGGAAAGACAACGACTGTCCGCACAATTACCGGAATGGTAAAGGCAAGCAGCGGTTCTGTTATTTTTAACGGAGAAGAGCTTGCTGACCGTTCTAGCCGTTTTATTTTGGATCAGGGAATTATTCAGGTTCCGGAAGGAAGGCAGCTTTTTACCGGAATGACGGTTTACGAAAATCTGGAAATGGGCGCATACAGCAAGGAAGCAAAGGCAAAATTTGCCGAAACTGAAGAATTTGTTTACGAAGCGTTTCCAAAACTGAAGGAACGCCGCAAGCAGATTACAGGAACTCTTTCTGGCGGTGAACAGCAGATGGTTGCAGTTGCGCGCGCGTTGGCCGGTCTTCCAAAGCTTTTGATTTTGGACGAGCCGTCGCTTGGTCTTGCTCCAAATATTGTTGATGATATTCTGGAAATTGCAGTTCATCTTGCCAGAGAAAAAAATATCGGTATTTTGCTTGTCGAGCAGGATATTACAAAAGCGCTTGCTGTTTCTGATTACGGCTATGTAATCGAAAACGGTCATGTTGTTTTGGAGCAGACGGCAGAAGAGCTCGAAAAAAATGAGCATGTAAAAAAAGCATATCTTGGCATTTAAGGTTAAAGACCTTTAACATAAGAATATTGTAAACGAGTTGAAGAAGGAGGACTCTTTTATGAAAAAAATTACAAAAGTTTTGACAGGAGCTGCTCTTATTGCAGCGGCTGTGTTTACAGTTGGTTGTGAAAAAAAATCTGCTGAAGCACAGACAATCAAAATTGGCGCAATGTACGCGCTTTCTGGAGATAAGGCGGCAATTGGAAACAATATTATGCGCGGTGTTGATTTTGCTGTTGATATGATTAACGCTCAGGGCGGTGTAAATGGACGCAAAATCGAAATTGTCCGTGGCGATACTCAGGGTGACCCAAAAGTTGGCCGTTCTGTTGCTGAACGCCTTGTAACTCAGGATAAAGTTAATGCAATTCTTGGTTGCCACCAGTCAACAATTACAGCAATTGCGGCTCAGGTTTGTGAACAGTATAAAATTCCAGAAATTACTGCAATTTCGACAGTAGACAACCTTTCTAGCCAGGGACTCGAATATTTCTTCCGTATGTGTCCTACAAACACAGACTATGTAGAAGACCAGTATCTTTACCTCAAAGATTTGGAAGATAAAAAAGGCGTTCCTATGAAGAACATTGCAATTTTTGCAGATAACTCAAACATTGGACAGGAACTTATCCGTTGTTCAAGAATTCTCGCTCCAAAATACGGATTTAACATTGTAGCAGAAGTTCAGTATTCGGGCGGAACAACAGATTTGACATCTGAAGTTTTGAAAATCCGCAACGCTAAGCCAGATGCAGTTCTTTGTGAATCTTACATTGCAGATGCAATTCTCTTTACAAAAACACTTACAGAACAGAACGCTCATCCGCCTGTAATTGTTGCAAAAGCAAACGGATTTGCTGATCCTTCATTTATTCCTGCGACACCTGGAATTTCAAACGGAATCGCTTCTGTAGTTGAATTTTCTGCTGACTTCCCGAAAGGAAAAGAAATCAATGATAAATTCAAGGCAAAATATGGCGTAGATATGAACGGACATTCTGCCGAATCATTTACTGCAATCTGGATTTTGAAAACAGCATTTGAACAGGCGGGTTCAACAGACGGAACAAAAGTTCGCGACGCTCTCGCAAGTATGCATATCGTTGGACAGTTCCCAAATGGTCCAAAAATCATTCTTCCATATAACGAAATCAAGTTTGGAGATGAAGTTATCGACGGTGTAAAACATCATCACAATAACATTCCTGCGACAGTTGCTATTGCTCAGATTCAGAACGGAGAATGGGCAACAGTATGGCCATTTGAAGAAGCCGCTGCCGATGTTCAGTATCCAGCTCCTTTAAAATAAAAACAAATTACAAATTAACAAAAAATGACCGATAAATAAGGTCAGAACGAGGCTGGCGGTTTTAAAAACTGCCAGCTTTTTTTATAAATAGTCCGGATTTCGAATTTAAAAAAGAACAGTTATCTATGAGTTGTTTCCGTGCTGACACGGCAATCTAGTGTAGTTTTTTTAGAGATTGTCGGGTCAAGCCCGATAATGACAAGGTAGCTAGCATGATAATGACAAAATGACAAGCCTGATAACGACAGTCCGCTTTATGTCATTCCCTTGCTTGACAAGGGAATCTCTTGATGACATTAAACTATAAAACTCGGAGATTGGGCTAAATAAAATTTTATCAACTTGAAAAAAAATTTCCAAAAATGCTATTTTTATTGATTTTATGCAGTTTGTTGATTTTCATACGCACCTGGATTTATACAAAAACCAAAACGAACTTTTTGAACAGCTTCCTTCTTATTGCGGAACAATTGTTGCGGCTTCGGTAGACCTTGATTCTTATAAAAAAAATTGCCAGATTGCTCAAAAAGCCAAAGCCTTGGGTTTTAAGGCAAATATAATTGCAACCTTGGGAATTCATCCGGAAAAAGTGCTTTTAGAAAAAGAAAAGCTTTGTGAATACGAGAAATTTTTAAAAGAATCTCATATTATTGGCGAAATCGGAATGGATTTTTGCTGGTACAAAGAAGCGGCGCCTGTGGCGCAGGAAGAAGTCTTGAGATTTTTTCTTGAACACTGCAATCAGGAAAAAAAATATTGCGTGATTCATACAAAGGACGCCGAAGAAAAAATCTGTAGAATTTTGGAAGAATATCCTTTTGCAAAGCCGGTTATTCATTGGTATGACGGCCCGGAAGAAATCTATAAGGAATTTGTCAGTCGAAATTATATGCAGACTTTTGGCTGCGAAACTATACGCTCAAAGCATATTCAAAAACTTTTGGAGCAAACTCCGCTGAATTTGATTTTGGCAGAAACCGACAATCCTGATTCTGAAAGGTGGCTTGGCGGAACAGACAGTTCGGTTTTTTTAATAAAGAGAATTTACAAAGATATTGCAGAAGTTCTTGGGCTTAAAATAGAAAAAATCGCCAAAACTATAAATGAAAATTCTGAAAAAATTCTGGAAGACTTTGAGGCAAAACTTTAAGAGAAAGGGCAGTGGCGCAGAGAAGGACAGCTTTTTCTTCGCTATAAATTCTAAAAATCAAGACCTGATGAATTGCTGTCAAACATCTTCTTGTACGGAATAACAAGCTCATCGCCTTTTTGAACTAAATATGGACTTATAAACTGAGGGTCGTCCAGTATTTTTTGCGCTTCGATTGCGATTTTCTGGTCTTCGCGCTGAACGTATGCATTTTTTAAGTCTGAAAAAACAGTAAATGCATCTCGAATTCGGTAAATCAACGAAGAATAGTTTTCGTCGGCAAAAAATTGAATTTTTGTTCTATATGTATTGTAAGAAGCGGCATTGTAAGCGTTATTTGTGGTTTCGCCAGTCTGCGGATTTTTTATAATTCCCTTTAATTCGATAAACGGCTGTTCTTCGTGCCAATCAGAAATATAGACAGAATCTTTGTCGTTGAGAATATAATTTTTGTCTATGTCTGATTTTGCAAGATATGTGATTTTTTGTATTTTTTCGTCTTCTTCGCTTATGCGGATAAGGCGGATTTTTGTGAGATTTGCGGTTTTTGTTGTGCCATGGGCATAGGAACTGATTAAATCGCTAAGATTTTCGTTTGCCAAAAGTTCATAAGTGCCTTCGCGTTCTACTGCGCCGGAGATTGAAACTTTGCGGTTGCGCCGGAAAAATTCGATTGTGTCGCCTGGACGCAAATATGGATCTTGCGAAAAATCGCCGTTGCGCCTTGCCTTAAATAAATCACAGATTTTTGATTTGCCATTTTGGCTTGTTATTTTTATGTTTCGGGTTGAGGATTGTTCTGTAAGTCCTGCTTTGGCGGCAATTGCAGAAAGCCTTGTCAAAGCCCAGGCATTTTCTTCGTGAACAGCGGAAACTTCGCCTTTTATTACGACTTTAAAGATGCCTGGCTGGAGCATAACAAAGGTTACGACACTGAGCGGATAGTTTTTCATTACGAGGTTTTCGATGTTTTGCTTAAGCTGCAAGAAAGAAAGTCCCGCACAGTTTAGAGAGCCCAAATTTGCGATTCGGATTTTATAAGATGAATCTACTGTAATTGTGTAAGAAACTGACGTTCCGTTTGAGTAAAAGGCAAGGGCATAAGTGTCGCCTGCCGTAACCTGATAATCTGCGCTCGACATGGCAAGCTGCGCATTTGCCTGAAAAAGAGATTTTTCTTCTTTTACCGAGTCTGAAGCCCCGGCTGAATTTGCAACTTGTGTCTGTGAAAAAACAAAGCAAGGAATAAAAGCAAGAAAAAAAGAAGTTACAATAGATGTTTTAAAAAAATGCACGGCTGCGCTCCCTCTTTAAGAAAAACTACTGTAGTAGTTTAATGTATCATCTGTAGAAAATCAACTTCAAAAAACTACTAAAGTAGTAAAATGCGACAATGAGTTTTTGGCAAAACGTTGAGAGGGAAATAGAATATAAAGGGATTTCCCGCAAAGAATTAGCTTTTCGCGCAAATATTGCTTATCAGGGAATTGGTCTTGGTATTGAACGCGAAAGTATGCCAAGAGTAGACACAGCGTTAAAAATTGCAAAAGTTCTGGAAGTTCCTCTCGAATATCTGATTGACGAAAAAGATTTAGAAATTCGTCCGGCAACGGAGCGCTTTTTAAAAAAAGAAAAAACTCAAACGGAACAGAATGACAATTCTTTTTTGCAAAAAATAGAAGATAAAAATCAATATATTGAATTTTATAAAAAGAACCGAAAAATAATTGACAGTCTTGAGAAAATTCCTTCCGCAATAAAACAACCGATAGAAAGCATGATTATTCATATTGCAACAGTGTATTGAATTAAGGTATTTATTTTTTTATACTGTCAAAATGGAAAATTCGCAAAATATAGAAACTGCTTCACAGACTGCGGAGCAGAATGACGATGAAATTTCGCTTTTGGATTTAATTGCAGTTCTTCTTCATTATAAATTTATGATTATTGCAGTTACGGGACTTGCAATAATTGGAGCAGTAGTTTTTTCTATAATCTCTTTAAAATTGCCGCCAGAAAAATCTCCTCTTCCAAACCAGTTTACGCCTCAGGCTCACATGCTCATAAAAGAAGATTCTAGCTCAGGCTCTTTGTCCGGCTCTCTTTCCTCGCTTGCAAGTTTAGCAGGCGTTAGCGTTGGCAGCGGCGGCTCTTCCCGCAGCTCGCTTGCAAATTATTTAAGCACTTCAAATGAATATTTGGACGCAGTTAATAAAAAATTCAATTTGACTGAGCGTTATAAGATTGAAAAATTTCCTGTTACGAGCACTAGAAAGGCTTTAAAAAAGACGCTTGTTTCTACTTATGATGAGGAAAGCAGCGTTTTTACAATAGGTTTTACAGACATTGATCCTGTTTTTGCAAGAGATGTTGTAAATTTTGCCGTTGACTGGATGCAAAACCGCTTTGATGAACTTGGACTTGATTCTAACCGGATTGAAAAAAAGAATCTTGAAGCAAATATTGACGCAACGTACAAAGAAATCTTAAAGCTTGAAAAAGAGGCTCAGAATTTGGGCGCGTCTGTAAATAAAGGCGTTTCTGTTTGGGGCGGTCCGAATGTTTCAATCGAAACTGCAAGAATTCAAATGGAATTAAGCGCGCAGCAGAAAGTTTATGAACAGTTAAAAACTCAGTATGAACTTTTGAAAGTAAAAATGCAAAGTGAACAGCCTGTTTTTCAAATTCTTGAGCGTCCGGAAATTCCTGATATGAAGAGCAAGCCTAGCCGCGGAAAACTTTGCATAATCATTACTTTTGCGGCATTTTTTATTTCGGTTTTTGCGGCTTTTGCATTGAATGCCTGGCAGAACATAAAAAATGATCCTGAGGCTCAGAAAAAACTTAATTTAAAGACAAAAAAAGAGAGTGTTTAAATATGAAAATTTTACGAAATTTTATAAAACTTGGTATCATAGTTTTATTGTTGGCTTCTGATTTTGCTTTTGCACAAGATGAAAATTTGTTAATACCATCTGTTGATTCAAAGTCGAAAATTGGACATCAGGCAAATGACACTCCTGACGCACAGCTTGCAATGTCGGAAAGTTCGTATCCTGTAACTGCCGGTGACGTTTATACCCTGTCTTTTGCTGCTGGAGAAACTTCAGTTGCTTATTCAATTCCTGTGGACTCGACTTACAAAATCCGCATTGCTAACCTCGGTGTAATTGACTGCAAAAATCTTACATATCTTCAGTTAAAAAACATGGTTACTGGAATTGTTCAGAAAAACTATCCGATGGGCGGAGTTCAGTTTGTTCTTACTTCTCCGGCAACTTTTCGCGTGACAATTACGGGCGAAGTTGTTAAGACTGTTCAGAAAAATGCCTGGGCTTTGACAAGGCTTTCTACTTTTATAAAAGAAAGTTTTACGGATTATTCGTCTTCAAGAAATATAAAAATTATTTCAGAAAGTGGCGAAGAAAAAACTTATGATTTATTTCTCGCTGACAGAAAAGGCGATTTATCGCAGAATCCTTATTTGCGTCCTGGCGACAAAATCGTCGTAAACAGAATTAGTCGCCGTGTTGCCTTGAATGGGGCTGTTGAACGTCCTGGAGTTTATGAACTTCTTGATGGAGAAAACTTAAAAAAACTTATCGATTATTATGGTAATGGTTTAAAATCTTTGGCCGATCTTTCGAGAATTGAACTTTATCGCTCTGTTACAGGAAAGCATGATTCTGGTGAAAAATTGTATTTGAACGAACAGTCTTATATAGACGATTTTAAACTTATTTGCTATGATGAAGTTACAGTTTCTACTTTTGAAGATTTAAAGCCTGTGCTTTTTGTTGAAGGCGCGGTTACCAATACCAATACCAATCTTGTCGCTTCTACAAAAGTTGCCATGCGATTTAACAATGGCGAAGATTATGCGTTTTTTGTAAGAAACAATAAAAATATGTTTACGAATGTTTCGGATTTGGAAAACGCTTATATTTTGCGTGGATCAGAAACTATTCCTGTTGATCTTTCAAAAATGCTTTACGATGCAACTTATTACAGTAAGATTGAAATTAAATACAATGACCGCCTTATTGTGCCTTTTAAACAGTTCTTTGTGACGGTTTCCGGCGCAGTTTATTCTCCTGGACGTTATCCTTATATTCCTGACAGAACCTGGGATTACTATGTTGGGCTTGCCGGTGGATTTATAAAAGAAAAGAATAAAATGGACGCAGTAACAATAACCGACATTAACGGAAAAAAACATAAAAAGACTGAATTTATTTTGCCGGAAATGACAATAGACGCAAAAGCAAACAGCGGACTGTATTATTTTAATCAATACGCTCCTGTAATAACAACGATTTTGTCGGCAGTTTCGACAAGTATTTCTGTTCTTGCAGTGACTGGAGTAATAAATTAAAACAAAAAACCGGTTTGAAATTTTTCAAACCGGTTTTTTTTAAGAATTGGCTTCAAGTTTTTTTAAGGCCGATTTTAATCCTACGTTTTCTTCGGCAAGTTCTTCCATTCTTGTTTTTTGGAAGAGCAGTTCCTGCGCGTATGGAAGTGTTTTTGCCCAGGAAATGAAATTCTTAAGGGCGGGATTGTCTTCGCCCGACCATTCGTTTAGTTTGTGATGCCGTCTCTGTCCGTTCGAGCACATTCCGAGAAGATTTTCGTAATTCATTGTTACTGTGCGTTTTTGAAGCCAGCTTTCCGGAAGAAGGCGGATCAGTTCTTTCCAGTATTTTTTTTCTTTTGTTTCATTGAATTTGTTTCTTAGGGATTCGAGAACTTCAATAAAAGACTGCCAGGCAGATTGAGCGTCTTTGAAGGTTGAACCGCAATCGGTGTTTATAAAATCATCGTGTTCAAAACAGTCAAAAGTGATTGGCGTTGAGGCGAGCTTGTGCATTTTGCTTGTTGAATTTGCAACTGTCGAAACTTTGTAAGTGTCAAATTCGCTCCACCAGTACATTGGAGCGGTAATATCTACAGAAACAAAAATCTGGCGCAAAAATTTTCGATGTTCTGAGCCGCTTTTTATGAGTGTCTGCATAAGTTTTAGGTCGGCAGAACCGATATTTGCCAGAATCCCGTTAAAAGTGCTGTCAGATTTTGCCCAGCTGTTTTTGGGATTTCTCATTCCGCGGATTGCGTGCTCAAAACCCCAGACCTGTGTATTTTCAAAGTTCATTGTAAACTCCTGTTCTTTTTAATTGGACTATTAGAATAACAGAAAAAAAAGGTTGTTTAAATAGATTGTTTGCATTGAGCGAACTTCATGCAAGTTTGTATTTGATGATTTTTGAAACCGCGGTTATTATTTAATGTATGGTTTTTGGAGTTTGAATGAAAAGATTTTTTTGTTTTTGCTGGTCTGCTGTTTTTAGTCTGTGTTTTTTGAGCGCGGCAAGCGATGTGATTTTAAGAAACGGCACAAATTCTATAATAACGTCAATTTTTGTAATCGAAGGCGAAAAGCCTCCGGTTCAGCAGAGTGTAAATCTTTTGCCAGTGTCAAAATTTGAAAGAACGTTAAGAAAAATGCAGCGCAGGGCAGAGTTTTACGGCGAAGAATTTGACGAAAAGAGCATTGCTTGCGAAAAAGAATGGCAGTTAAAAACCGGAGTTAAATACAGAATTCTTTTTAAGAGCGAAAACGGCGATTTATTTTTGAGGGACGACATTTATATAGAAAGAAAAATGGAAAATCTTGTAATTGAGTTTAAAAAACAAAACCGAACTGAACGAGATTGGCTGGTTCATTACGACAAGACTGTTCAGGAAAATATTCTAAAACAAAAGCAAATACAGGATTTGAGGCGGCCTTTGTGTTTTATGGCTGGTTTTGGAATTGTTCTTTTTTTGATTTTGACTGGTTTTATTGCGATGGATACGTACCGGCATAGGAAATTTGGCGAGCCGGCTTTTTTTGAAAAGCTCGTCGGAAAGAATTTGTCGTCGGCGCAGAAAGGCAAGCGATGGATGGAAATTGCAGGCGTTTTTTTGATGCTTGTGCCGGTTATAATTTCGTTTCTTACTTTTAAAAGCGAAGTTTCTAAAACTTATTTTTGGTTTTTTACGCATAAAATCGAAAAAGATGTTTCTGTGCAGGCGACAATGCTGACTGCGATTGCGGCGGTTTTTATTTATGCTTCTTATCTTTTGAGATATAATTTTTTTAAGAAAGACTCGGCGGAACAGGTGTTTTTTTCGGTTGTGCAGGCGATTGTAAATATTTGGGCAATTTCCGGGCTTTGTTCGATGTTTGTCGGGAACGAGGTTTGGAATGTGCCGGTTTTGAACATAAACAGCCAGACTTGTCTTTTGCTCATAATTCTTCTTTCTTGGATCGGGGCAAGGTCGATTTCCGGATTTTTGTGGATTATTCTAGTAATTATTGGAATTTCGCATATAACGGAAATAAGCGAGGCGATGGGAATTTACGGCGCTCTTTATATTGTTATGTTTTTTATTTCGCTTTTGCTGCAATTGACAGACACGGTTCATCTGGAAGATTTTAAAAATGATTTTTGCAGTATTGCCGCTAAAACTGGCCAGAAAATCGGAACAGATATTGATGCTAGCAAAGATACTGTAAAAAAATTGTCGGGGAAGGTTATAAGCGAAGTTTTGCTCTAAAGTTTTGACACGTTTTTTATAGGAGGCAGTGCCATGAAAGATATGAAAATTTCGGATTCGGTTAAGTTTGTTGGTGTTAATGACCACAAAATCGATTTGTTTGAAGGACAGTTTCCTGTTCCTGAGGGAATGTCTTATAATTCCTATCTTATCCTTGATGAAAAAATTGCCGTTATGGACAGCGTTGATAGAAATTTTGGAGAAGAATGGCTTAAGAATATCGAAAACGCGTTGGCTGGCAAAAAGCCGGATTTTTTGGTTGTGCAGCACATGGAAATGGATCATTCTGCGAACATTGCCGCTTTTATGAAAAAATATCCGGATTCAAAAATTGTTTCTTCAAAAATGGCGTTCTCGATGATGAAAAATATGTTCGGCACGGATTTTTCTGAACGGCAGATTGTAGTTTCGGAAGGCTCCAAAGTTGAGCTTGGAAAGCATGTCTTGAATTTTATTGCCGCTCCGAATGTGCATTGGCCGGAAGTTATGTTCACTTACGAAAGCACAGAAAAAATTCTCTTTAGCGCGGACGGATTTGGAAAATTCGGAGCTTTGGATTCTTCTCTTGACTGGACGGACGAAGCCAGACGTTATTATTTTGGAATTGTCGGGAAATTTGGTGCGAATGTGCAGGCAGTTCTTAAAAAGGCGGCAAATCTTGAAATCCAAAAAATTTGCCCTTTGCACGGGCCTGTTCTTGATTCAAATCTGGAAAAATATATTAAGTATTATGATACATGGTCAAAATACGAAGCGGAAACAGACGGAATTTTTATCGCTTATACTTCTGTCTACGGAAATACAAAGCAGGCAGCCGAAAGACTTGCAGAAATTTTAAGAGAAAAAGGCTGCAAGAATGTCTTGATAAAAGACCTTGCGCGAAATGACATTTTTGAATGTGTAGCCGACGCTTTCCGCTATAAAAAACTTGTTTTGGCTTCGACAACTTACAATGGAGAAGTTTTTCCTAAAATGCGCGAATTTATTTCTCACCTTGCGGAGCGGAACTTTCAAAACAGAACAGTTGCTTTTATCGAAAATTGTTCCTGGGCGCCGCTTGCAGCAAAAGCTATGGCAAAACTGCTTGAGCCGTTAAAAGAAATAAAAATTTTGGAAGAAAAGGTTACGATAAAAATAGCCGTAAATGAGGAAGTTGAAAAACAGCTCGAAAAATTTGCTGAAAAATTGATTTAAGCTCTTGAATTATAATTTAGTTTGATATAAAACTGTTTTAATGAAAGAAGAATGTATGAAAAGCGCCATTGCTCTTGCAGAAAAAGGCCGTGGTTTTACAAATCCCAATCCGCTTGTCGGCGCAGTGATTGTAAAAAACGGCAAAATTATTGCAGAAGGATGGCATCATAAACTCGGTAGTCTGCATGCCGAACGCGACGCTCTAAAAAATGCCGCCGAAAAAAAAGTCGATGTCCGCGGCGCTTCAATTTATGTAACTCTTGAGCCTTGTTGCCATACTGGAAGACAGCCTCCTTGTACTCAGGCCATTATCGAAAGCGGAATTTCGGAAGTAATTTATGGCAGCAGCGACCCAAATCCTCTTGTAAACGGCAAAGGTAAAAAAATTCTCGAAACAGCCGGAATTAAAGTTGTATCTGGTTTTTTAAAAAATGAATGTGATAAATTGAATCCGGTATTTTTTCATTACATAAAAAACAAGATGCCTTATGTAATCTTAAAATACGCAATGACGGCAGACGGACAGACGGCAACTTCAAAAGCCGAAAGCCGCTGGATTACAGGCCCGTTGGCGCGCAAAAATGTGCACAAGACCCGCGCAAATGTAATGGCGGTTTTGACAGGAATCGGAACAGCAAAAAAAGACAATCCAATGCTCAATGTCCGCCTTGACGACGGTCTGGAGCACAGACAGCCGGTTCGCGTGGTTTTAGACAGCCATTTAAAGCTTAATCCGGAAAGCGCTTTGGTTCAGACAGCAAAAGAAATTCCAGTAATTGTTTTTTGCAAGCCTGAACTGACCAAAACTGAGCTTATAAAAAAAGATGTTCTGGAAAGCCGTGGCGTAAAAGTCTTGTCTGCAAAAACAGAAAAAAATCATTCGCTTCTTTACAGCCAGCTTAAGATTTTGGGAGAAATGGGAATAGATTCCGTTTTGGTAGAAAGCGGCGGAACCTTGAACGGAAGTTTTTTCTTTGAAGAAAAAGGACTTGTTCAGGAATTGCAGGTTTACATTGCGCCAAAAATTTTTGGAAACGACGGGCACACGATTTTTAACCCGGTAAAAGGGAAGGGAATTGAGCTTCCGTCAGAATGTATAAATCTCGGAAAACCGCAAATTGAAGCTTTTGGAGAAGATATTCTTCTTAAATATGTTCTGGAAAATTAAAAAAAAGGGCAAGAATCAAAATGTTTACAGGAATTGTTGAAGAAAAAGGAACAGTCAATTCAATCTTAAAAAGCTCTTCTTCTCTTATTTTGAACATAAAATGTTCTTTTGCCAGTTGTTTGGTTTTGGGCGAAAGCGTTGCCGTAAACGGAACTTGTCTGACAGTAGCTTCAAAAAACTCGGACAGTTTTACAGCCGACGTTACTCCAGAAAGTTTTAGACGGACAAGCCTCGGCAGCTTAAAATCAGGCTGCGAAGTAAATCTTGAACGCGCAATGAAGGCAGACGGACGTTTTGGAGGACATATTGTAAGCGGACACATTGACGGAACAGGAATCTTTCTTTCTTCTCAAAACGAGCAAAACGCCGTAAACATAAAAATTGCGGTTTCGGCGGAAATTGGAAAATTCATAATCGAAAAAGGTTCAGTTTGTGTTGATGGAATAAGCCTGACTGTTGCAAGCGTAAATTACGGAGAAAGCGAGACTGTTTTTAGCGTTGCCGTAATTCCGCATACATGGAAAAACACAACTTTAAGCAAAATGCAAAACGGCTCTTACGTGAATATTGAATGTGATCTTGTAGGAAAATATATTGAGCATTTTGTAAATTATAAAAATTCTAAAAACGCAGACAATGAAGAAAAATCGCTCGAAAATTTTATGACAAGTTTTACGAGTTTTCATTAAGCTTGACTTTTTACAGGAGAAAAAAATGACAGAAGGAATCAATAAAATAGAAGACGCTCTGGCAGACTTAAAGGCCGGCAAAATGATTATGGTTACGGATGCCGAAGACCGCGAAAACGAAGGCGATTTAATTTGTGCCGCCGAATTTGCAACTCCGGAAATTTTAAATTTTATGGCGTCAAAGGCAAAAGGCCTTATCTGTATGCCAATAAGCCGTCAGATTGCAAAAAATCTTGGTTTTGGGCAGATGGTTGCGGACAATACGGACAACCACGAAACCGCATTCACCGTCAGTATCGACCATATAAACACTTCGACAGGAATCAGCGCTTTTGACCGTTCTATTACAGCAATGGCAGTTGCCGACAAAACTTCAAAGCCTGATGATTTCCGCCGTCCAGGCCATATGTTTCCGCTTGTTGCAAAGGAAGGCGGAGTTTTTGAACGGACAGGACACACAGAAGCAACAGTTGATTTTTGCAGGCTTGCTGGTTTGACACAGGCAGGACTTTGCTGCGAAATTATGAGCGGCGACGGACACATGGCGCGTCTTTCAGAGCTCAAAAAAATGGCGGCGGAATGGAATCTAAAGCTTGTTACGATTGAACAGCTCATAAAATACAGAAAAACTCACGAAAAAATCGTGGAAAAAGTTGCCGAAGCAAAGCTTCCGACAAAATGGGGCAATTTTAAGCTCGTCGGATTTTTAGACAAAATCACAGGGGCAGAGCACGCCGCGCTCATAATGGGAAATGTAAACGGCAAAGACAGCATTTTGTGCCGCGTTCACAGCGAATGTCTAACAGGAGATACTTTCGGCTCCTTAAAATGCGACTGCGGCGATCAGTTTTCTGCGGCAATGGAAAAAATTGCAGAAGAAGGCCGCGGAGTTCTTTTGTATCTCCGTCAGGAAGGACGCGGAATCGGGCTTTTAAACAAAATAAAAGCGTATGCGCTTCAAGACCGCGGAATGGACACAGTCGATGCAAATCTGGCTCTCGGACTTCCGGCAGACGCACGCGATTATAACTGCGGAATCCAGATGCTCAAGGAGCTTGGAATCAAAAAAATCCGCCTTTTGACAAACAATCCTGACAAAATAAACCAGATAAACGGCGCAGACACAGGAATCGAAATTACAGAGCGTATTCCTTTGACGGTTCCGACAAGGCCACAGGATATTCAGTATTTGACAACAAAACGCGTGCGGATGGGACATTTTCTGTAATTGATACAAAAAAAGGGCGTTCCTTTGACGGCTTTGCCGCCAAACGCGCGGTGCTTGCGCACTGCCTTTGGCATGGCTCCACCCCCCTAACGCGGGAATTGCCCGTTTAAATAACATATTTTTTTATGGAGAACAAAATGAATATTTTAGAAGGAAAACTGGTTTCTGAAGGAAATCCAAAAATTGCGATTGTTGCAGCCCGCTTTAATGAATTTATTGTAAGCAAATTGATTGAAGGCGCGCGCGACGGACTTTTACGCCACGATGTAAAAGAAGAAAACATTGACTTGTGCTGGGTTCCAGGAAGTTTTGAAATTCCTGTAGCGGCAAAACACCTTGCAGAAAGCAAAAAATATGACGCAATAATCTGCCTTGGCGCGGTAATCCGCGGAGCAACGAGCCATTACGACTATGTTTGCGCAGAAGTTTCAAAAGGCATTGCCCAGGTTTCTCTCAATACAGGCTTGCCGGTAATGTTTGGAATTTTAACAACAGATACGATTCAGCAGGCGATTGAACGTGCAGGCACAAAAGCCGGAAATAAAGGCTATGACTGCGCACTGGGCGCTCTTGAAATGATAAATCTTTTTAAGAAAATTTAGTTTGCGGCAGGGATTGGAGCAGCGCGCAGCGTTGCCGGCGGCAAAGTCGCCGGCAATGAAGGCGAAAGCCGGAACTGCGCAAAGCCCGACGGCAACTTGTTGCCGGGCTGCCCATTTTTTGTTTTGTTACTTTTCCTTGAGATATTCCTGAGTTGACATCATTTTTAGGTGCAAGGGAGAAAGTCCGGATAATGTCAGCTTGACGGCGTCTTCTTTTGGCTTGTCTAGTCCGCTTGCTCCGTCTGTCAAATAAACTGTGTAAATTCCTTCGTCAATTAAAGCAAAAACAGTGGATAAAACGCAACATTCGGCAACAACTCCGCCGATAATGACGCGCCCTGCTTTTTTGCAGGCTTCTAAAACTTCCGGGATTGCAAGCGAAGAATAGACACTTTTTGTATAAAGAGGAAATTTTTTTAAGGAAGGCTCAAATTCTTTTAACATTTGGTTTGCAAAAAAGTCGGAATTTACATCGCTGTACTTTTTATTGTATTCTGCCCAGACGCCTTTTGGAGAAGTTTCGTTTGCTATAAACCGTGTAAAAATTACGTTTTTTAGTCCGCGGTCAATTATTTTTTGAAGGTTTTGAGCCGCTCCTTCTGTGTCAAGACATTCCCATTTTCCGCCGCGGGCATAAACATTCTGCATATCGACTATCAAAAGCAAATCGTCTTTTTTCAATTCAAACTCCTGTCAAAGCATTGCAAAAACAAATTTTTTGTCTGTCTACATGTCGGCTGTTTCTTTTTTGTAAATGATTGCAAAGTAAACGATTTCAAAAACCGCAGTAGCCGCCCAGCTGAACGGATAAAGCAAAAAGAGGCTTTCGACTGTTCTATAATGTGCAAAAATCGTGAAAACCCAGATTACGCGCAAAACGCAAGAACCGATAAAAACCATTATTGAAGGCACTAAAGTTTTTCGAAGCCCACGGCTTGCGGCAATTGTTCCGTCCATAAAGGCAGAAATTCCAAAGCTAAAAGTCATAATTTTGAATTTTTGCATTGCGTAGCCGACAACGGCCTGGTCTTTTGTAAAGAGCGACAAAAATTCCTGTCCAAAGACAAAGAGAATACCTCCAAGCACAAAGCCTGCAATGGCTGCGTAGCCCATGCTTATAAAATATGAACTAAGGATTCGCTTTTTTTTGTGCGCTCCGAGGTTTTGTCCGATAAAAGTTGCGCCGGCAGTATAAAATGCAGACATAATGTTAAAAACGAGGTTGTCGCCATTCATTGTAGCGGCGTTTCCCGCAACCATGGCGGCGTCAAAAGAGTTTACAGCCGCAACAATAAAAAGATTTGCAATTGCAAATATCGCGTTTTGAAGGCCGGCTGGCACACCGATTTTGATTATCTGTAAAATTTTGTAACTAGAAATCTGTCTGTACTTAAAATCAAAATTATTTTTTAACAGGACTTTGTAGATTTTCCGTAAAGTAAGAATACACGAAATGTATTGCGCAATTACGGTTGCAACGCCGACTCCAACGACTGAAAGCTTAAAAACAATTACGAACAGCAGATCGAGAAAAACATTGACAATTCCTGCGGCAATCAGATAGAGAAGGGGAGAGCGGGTGTCGCCCTGGGCGCTTAAAATGGCATTTCCAAAATTGTACATTGCCATTGCCGGCATACAGAGCATATAAATCTTAAAATAAACGGCCGCATCGTGCAAGAGTTCAGGTTTGGTGTTTAAGAGATTGAGAATTCCTGTGGCAGAAAATACACCGGCAACCAAAAGCAAAATTCCAATGCAAAAACATGCGACGGCCGACGCTCTTACTGTAACTTCAAAATCTTTATAATTTTTTTGACCGACGCAGATTGCCGCCAGAACGTTTACGCCGCCGCCAAGTCCGGTTAAAATTCCTGAACAAAAAAAGACCATTTGTCCGGTAGAACCGACAGAGCCCAGAGGCAGATAACCGGCAAAACGTCCTACAACCGCCGTATCCGTCATATTAAATAAAATCTGGAGAACATTTGTAATTACAAGAGGCACGCTAAAGATAAAAATCTTTTTAAAAAGCGAACCTTGGGTCATATCCATTTCAATGCTTTTCATTTTTTTGCTCAATTAAAATAATCAGTTCGCAATAATATATCATAAAAGCAAACTTTGTAAATCTAAAAAATTCGATAAAAATCTTATATCTTTTTGTAATGCCTATTCTGTCTACTTGACAAGCAAGAGAACAACATAAAGCGGACTGTCATTTTCGTGTTTGATTTTTCTGTCATTATTGAGTTTGACTTTCTGTCATTATCAGGTTTGCCTCCCTTGTCATTATGGCCTTGACTTTCTGTCATTATCGGGCTTGACCCGATAATCTAACTGTGCACTACTGTTTTCTATGCTATAATATTCCTATGCCGGTATATTCAAACAGCAGTCTTTCATCTCTACTGCACAGCTCGATTTGCTCAAATGAAATTCTTGACCTTTATAAAAGCCGCACGCTTTGGTTCAACGAGCGCCGTCTCAGGCGTTTTGTCTTTAACACTTCGAGGGAAAATGACCACCTTGTGCTTCCAAAAGATGAAGTCTACAAATACGCAAGCAGGCTTTTGTCAATGCAGGAGGCGTTTCTTATGTGGTTTGAGAGACTTCCGCAAATCAGCAAAAATCTGCTGGTTCTGCTTGTGAAATATCCTGTCCTTTCTGCCAGCCGCGCCTATAGAATATCCGGGATTCTTGACGAAGACATCAGCGATTCGAGCTACAAGAGCCTCAAAAAGTCTGAAATTCTGAACGACATTCAAAAGAAGCAGAAGTATGTTCTTGAGAATATCGCAATTTATAAAAACGGCTTTGTCTTTTGCCCGGCTGTTTTTCGCCGCTACATTGCCGCCCACCTTTCCGTTCTTGACAAATACAAAAATCTTGCCGAGCTTTCTGTCTGCGCTGAAGACAATTTTTCTCCAGTTTCTGCTGGTGAGATTATAAAATCCACTCCCGCCCTTCAAAAAATGGATAACACAATAGAAGAAAAACTGAAATCTGCTGCGACAATCCGCGATGCTGTTGAAGTTATTGCAAACGCTCCTAACAGCTTTGACGCGGCTTTTCTTGTTCCGCATCTAAACCTAAGCGCGCGCTACTGGCTTTCGCCTAAGACAACGCAGGAGAAAATCAGTCAAATTGAATCTGTATGCGGCTTTCTTGAAAGTCCGCTTTTTGAAAATCCTGTGAGCTTTGAGAAAATCGAGAATTCTTTTTATGACGAGATAGCCAGTAAAATTCCAAAGTTCTATATTCCAGCAGAAGGAGCTGGCTATTTTGTCCAGATTGAATCAGAAAATACTGCAAATTCTTGCAAGTCAAAAACTTCCGCCTGTTTTGGAAAACGACTTGAGCTTTCAGGCGGAGATTTTCTGCATAATTTTGTTTCTGTTCCGGCGTTCAACAATCTTCTTCTGATTCTGTGCGCTCTCGGATTTTTTGAGTGCGCGCTTGAGAAAAACACGCAAAGCGCTGTTTGCAATGCAAGGCTCTATCCCCTTGGAAAAATCAGGGCGCTCAGAAGAAAGAAATAGGATATTGCTGTCTTGCTGAAGCTTGGCCGCGCCTATTGACAGTTTTTTATTCAGTGTCTTTTCTATAATACAGGCGTTGCGCTTTACAGTTTTACGGCATAGTGTCTAGCATATTTTTCGGCTTGATTTACTTCCATTAGATGAACTCAGATTGTTCCTTTACGCCGGCTAAAACATTTCTATGTTACTGTCTGCAACACCTCTGTGTTATATACCGCTGATTAGACTAATCAGCGGTATATTGATTAGTCTAATCAGTGATATGCTGATAATGTTAATAAGCGGGGCAATGATTAACATATCATCAGTCTGCTGATTAGCTTGTCAGCGGTATGATGATTAACTAATCAGCAGTATCTTGATTAGCTAATCAGTGCTATACTGATAAAACTAGAAAACTGAATGAAATTGCAGCGGAGAAATTTCAAAATGTTTGGAGGCATTTTCTGGGGCTGTAAGGGTAAGAAGAGCATAGATGGCTAGATTGCGGCATTCCGTAATAAGTAATTATGGCAGGATTTTTTTTATTAAAATTTAACTTGCATTAAATAGTTTCTTAATCCTGTCTGCTTATTATTTCCGGTATGAAACAGATTAGTATGAAGCAGATTAAGCTTGGCCCTTTGACCACAGTCGATGATTTTATCAATTCAAAAAGCATGTATCCTGTTTTTCAGCCAGTGATTTCATTGAAGGACGCTTCCGTAGCCGGCTATGAATGTTTTATCCGTTTTGACGCCGGAGATATAGCAGAAGAGAATTCATTTTTTTCTCCGGCAAATATTTTTGCCCAGAAAAAGATAGAGGACAATGTCTGGTTTTTAGACAAGCAGTGCCTCAAGATAGCTGTAAAGACTGCCCGCGCAATTGGATTGCGGAAGAAGCTTTTTGTGAACTTGAACGCCGCATCGTTTTATGACAAGAGTTTCCAGAAAGACTATGTTCTGCGCGCTCTGCAAAAATACGGAATTGAAAACACAGATGTTGTAATTGAAATTTCTGAGATTGATTTTGATGAAAATACCCGGAGCTTAATCTGCGATGAGGCTGAATATTTAAGAAGCGCAGGAGCGAAAATTGCTCTCGACAATATGGGCAGAAAAAACTTCGGGATGAAAAACATTTACGATCTGAATCCCGACTATATAAAGCTCGACCGTCTTATTGTTGAGAACGTGGAAAACGACAAAAGCAAGCAGGAAATGATCCGGAGCCTGCTTGATTTTGCAGGAAACATCGGAGCAAAAGTAATCGCGACAGGAGTTGAAAGCGGTGAGGAGCTGAAGAAACTCGTTAATCTTGGTGTGGGCTATGCCCAGGGATTTTTCATTGGAGAGCCTGACCGCATGTTTACAAAGGCAACAAACAGCTCATATACTGTGGTTTCTTCAATCCGCTACAACGAAGGGCTTCTTGAAAAGAAGATAAGTGAAAGTCAAAGCCAAAAAGATAAAAAAACAAGGCAGAAAAATAAAACTGAGCATGGACTGCAACCTGCCGCGCAGATAAAGTCAAACCGAAAAATTGGAGAATTCTGTATTCCAGGAATCACATTTCCGCCAGAAACACCGGTTGTCGAAGTCCTCCAGCTTTTTCAGACTAATCCCGACTGTCTGCTCGCTGTTGCCGTCGATGCTGAGAACAAGGTGCTTGGCACAATCACGCGCTCAAAATTTCTTGCGCTTTTCAGCTCGCGCTACGGGTTCAGCCTTTATTCTCAAAAAACAATCGGCAGCCTGATGAAAAAGGATTTTCTTTCCGTTGATGAGAACGAGACTGTAATCGAAGTGTCGCAGAAGGCGATGCTCCGTGATGAAGAGACTATCTATTCGCCGATTGTTATTGAATCGGACGGAAAATACAAGGGAATTGCGACCGTCAAAAGGCTTCTTGACGCTTTGGTGAATGTCGAAGTGGCGGAGAAGACTCAGGATTTGATGACGAAAAACAAAATTCTCTTGCAGCAGCAACAGATTCAGCTGCGCGATATGAAAATGGCGGAGCTTGTGCAGAAAAGCTTCTACTGCTCGAAATCGCCAGACACTAAAAACTGGGAGATTGCGTTTTTCTTCAAGCCGATGGCGTCTGTTTCGGGCGATGTCTACGACTTTTATGTGAGCAAAGGCCGTGAGTTTCTCGGCTGCTCGCTGTTTGATGTTTCTGGACACGGAGTTGCATCGGGACTTGTCGGAATCCTCTCAAAATATCTCGCGGCCCAAACATTCAAGCATAATTCCGGCGAAAAGCTGGACGCAATGCTTAAAACCTTCAACAAGTCTCTTATTGAAGCTAAGGGCATGGTTGAAAATTATCTGACGGGCGTTTTTATCAGGGCGGAATCCAAGGCAGATTGCGCAAAAATAGAATATGTTAACGCCGGCCATCCAGACGTAATGATAAAAAGAGCAGGGCAGAAGACAGCAATTCTAGGCGAGGACAAGAAGTTTAGAGGCTCATTTCTCGGAATAGACGGGCTTCCTGACGACTTCAAGACAGTCGAGGAAAAAATCGGACACGGAACATACTTTCTTTTGTA
>NZ_DLLH01000064.1:4059-4335 GCF_002476655.1 Treponema sp. UBA7567 | reverse complement strand
GACTGCTTGGTTGAAAGCCGCAATCTGATGGGATTTGAGCTTGAAGGCTCGGTTTTATGCAAAGTGTTCGACAAGGCCTGCGGAAAAAACGGCGAAAAATCTGCGGAAGAAGCCTTGCGTACTCTTATGGACTCGTTCAGATCGTTCACAGAGGGAATTCAGCTCAAAGATGATTTGACAGTGATTGTGCTGAAATATAAATAGCAGAAAAAGCAGAGTGTAATTGAAAATGCAAAGTATATGAACTTAAATAGCCTCAATTTCGAGTTTTAATAA
>NZ_DLLH01000064.1:0-4030 GCF_002476655.1 Treponema sp. UBA7567 | reverse complement strand
TGCTAACAAGGCTGTCATTGCCGTGCTTGACACGGCAATCTACTGAAAATTTCCAATGGATTATCGGGTCAAGCCCGATACTGACATTAAATTATAAAACTCGAAATTAAGGGTAAATAAAAAATTGTAAAAAGACCTCTAAAATATTGAAGTTAGCAGTTGATAACTATATACTGTTTTTCTTGAGGAGTTTATTTCAAAAATTCTATAAAAGAGGTGTTTTTATGACAAAACTTGGTGCATTTGCGATTGGCGTTGCAGTTGGAGGTGTTGCGGTTGCAATTGTCAAAACAGCAGGATTTAAAAAGGTTTGTTCAAAAGTTGTCAGCGCAGGAATGCAGCTAAAAGATGAAGCCGCATCTTTTGTTGAAACAATCAAGGAAGATGCGGAGGACATCAAGGCTGAGGCGGCTTACAACAAAAACGCTGCCGCTCAGGCCAACGCGTAGTTTAACATTTAAAAAGTAAAGGGATAGCAATGAATTTTCAGATTTCGCATAGTATTCCTGGGCGTGTAAGGCTTCGGTATGATTGGCATTTTCTGTCTCAAAGGCAGGCAATGCTTGTGCAGATGCTCGTCGGCATGCAAGACGGAATTTTATCAGTCGCTGTAAATACGGTTTCAGGAAGCATTCTTATTGAATACAAGGATATTTCTCTTGAAACGGCAATTTCTTATGTAAAGGCGCTGAACGAAAAATACCTGAACGATGAGACTCTTCTTTCAAGCGTTTCTGTGCCGTCTGCGCAGGAAAGTCTTCTTGGAGCGTTGCTTTCCCTTACTACAGAATATTTTATTAAAAAAATGCTTCCTCTTCCGCTAAGAAAAATTATTTCTCTGATTTCAATTGTTCCTCGTGTTCAAAAAGGCCTTGAGCGCTTTGCTGGCGGAAAGCCGTTCTGCGCGGAAACTCTTGATGCGACGGCAATCACTCTTTCATACCTTACTGGCGATATAAACACAGCAGGCACAATAAATTATCTTCTTGATATTGGAGATACGCTTGAGGACTACACAAAAAGAAAATCTCAGGACAATCTTGCGCAGTCGCTTCTTGTAGCTGACGAAACCGTCTCAGTGATTCAAGATGGAGAAGAAAAACAGATTTCTACACAGCTATTAAAGGCTGGCGACGTTGTGATTGTGCGCGCCGGCTCTTCAATTCCAGTTGACGGAATAGTTACGGATGGAATCGGTATGGTGAATCAGTCTTCAATGACAGGCGAGGCGTTGCCTGTCCAGCGTGAAAAAGGCTCTACAGTTTTTGCGTCTACAATTCTTGAAGAAGGNNAAATCAAAATAAAAGTAAAGGCTTGCGGCGGAAAAACAAGGGCCAGCAAAATCGCAAGTATGATTGATCATTCAAATTCTTTGAAAGCCGAAAGCCAAAAAAAGGCAGAGCGTGTTGCAGACAGTCTTGTAAAATACAACTTTTTGATTGCAGGTCTTACATATTTTATTACGCGGAATTTTACAAAGGCGGCTTCAACTCTGCTCGTAGACTATTCCTGCGCGATGAAGCTTTCTGCTCCGATTTCAGTTCTTTCTGCAATGCGCGACTGTGCGCGGAACGGAATTTTTGCAAAAGGCGGAAAATTCCTTGAAGATTTTGCAAAGGCGGACACGATTGTTTTTGACAAAACCGGCACTCTGACGGAGTCAAATCCAGTGGTACGAAAAATAATTCCGTTTGGAAACAGGACGGAAAATGAAGTCCTGAAACTTGCCGCCTGCCTTGAAGAGCATTTTCCGCATTCTTTGGCGCGGGCTGTGGTAAACGAGGCTTCTGCGAGAGGACTTGCGCATAAAGAGGAGCATGCGAAAGTTGAATATATTCTTGCGCACGGCATAGTTTCAAGTCTTGGCGAAAAAAGACTTTGCATCGGAAGCGCGCACTTTATTTTTGATGATGAGAAAATTCCGCTTAACGATGAAGCGAAAAAAATCATGGAATCGCTGTCGGACTGTTCACAGCTTTACTTTGCTGTAGAAGGCGAGCTTGCCGCAATCATCGCAATAGAAGATCCTATAAGAAAGGAGTCTTTTGAAGTGATCCAAAAGCTCAAAGAGGCAGGATTCAAAAATGTAATGATGATTACGGGCGACAACAGAAATACGGCGAAAGAAGTTGCAAGAAAAACAGGCGTAACAGGCTTCATTGCAGAGGCTCTGCCAGATACAAAGCTTTCATGGATTGAAAAACTGAAAAGTGAAGGGCACAAAGTAGTTATGGTAGGCGACGGCATAAACGATACCCCAGCGCTTTCTGCGGCAACGGTCGGAATCGCAATGGGAAAATCAAGCTCGATTGCAAGCGAAACTGCCGATATTCTTTTGCCAGACGACGGTTTGGCTTCGCTTCCTGTGCTGCGAAAAATCAGCCAGAATCTGATTTCAAGAATCAACAAAAATAACAGCGCAATAATCGGAATAAATTCTATGCTCATTGCAGGCGGACTTGCGGGAGCAATTTCTCCACAGACTGCGGCTTTGCTTCACAACAGCACGACAGTTGCAATAAGTGTAAATGCCATGGGCAATTTGGACAGATAAAATGATAGTGTCAAGTTTCTTTCCAGGAAGAATCCGTTTGCGAAATGAAGTTTTTAAGGATGCGGAAATTTATGCTGCTTTATACGCAGCTGTCGGAAACCATCCTGCTGTAAAAAAAATCGAGCGCAATGAAAGAACTGGAAGCGTTCTTCTTGAGTACATTCCGGAAAAACTTCCAATAAACAAACTTCTTGCGTTGCAAAGCGATTTGCTTGCTCTCGGAAAACTTGCGGAATTTTACAGTGCAAAAAACAAACCTGAAATCCTAAAGAGAATAAAGGAAATTGAGTCAAAGCTTTAGTTGCATTATGTCCGCAGCTTGCTGCGCGCGGTTCTCGCTTCGCTCGGACTGTCTGCGGCATTGCTCCCGGCGCTACCGCAATTTGTTTTTTCTATGCGGAAAACCAGTCCTCAACTCTTAGGAAAGAACGTTCAGTGGCTTCTGAAAAATCTGAAACATTGCGGGTTACAAGGACCATTCCGTTTGCGATTGCTGTTGCCGCAATTTGGGTGTCTCCGTATGGCAGCGTTTTTCCGCATTTTTCACAAGTTCCAAGCAGCTGTCCGCATATATTCGCAGAAAATTCGTCATAGGGGATTATCTCAAAATTATTTTTCAAATCTTCTGTGAATGCGGAAATTGAATCCTTTCGTTTTCCTTCCGGCATTTTGGAAACACCATAAGTTAATTCCTGCCAGGTTACGGCAGAAATCGCGCACATATTTTTTCGCGCTTCATATAATGCAATTACATTCTGATTCGGTCTTTTTTTTGAGAATTCTGAGACGATATTTGTATCCAATAAATAAATTTTATTCATTAAAAACTCCTGTAAGAAATTATGAGCAGTTATTCTTCAAAAATTACCCTGTTTGGATCCGGATAAACTTTTGGCGGAAGAGGAATCCCTTCATCACTCAACACATCTGCATATTTCTCGCGCCATTTTGAAAGCCAACTTGGTCCATCAGCCGAAGACTTTTTCTCGTATTCCTCATAGCTGATAATCACCGCAACAGGCTTGTCATATCTGGTCAGTTCCACAGGCTCTCCGCCTTCCGCGATTTTTACAAAATTAGAAAGATTGTTCCGCGCCTCGTAAATTGAAGTTCTGCACATAACGACACCTCCAAAATATCTTTTATAAAATAATACAACGCAAAAATATTCTGGTCAAGATTAAGAAATGTTGGCTAGACTTATGGAAAGAATAAGAGCCTGATTTTTAGTCATGGAATTTGCGTATTATATATAGAAGAAAGTGTGATTTTTTATTTGGCGGAACAAAATTCCAGTTAAAATGACAAGATTTTAAAATTTTTCTATTTAGCCTGAATTTCGAGTTTCGATAAGAACGGTAATTTAAGTGTCATTCCCGTGCTGCGACACGGGAATCTGTTGGAAATTTTCAATAGATTATCGGGTCAAGCCCGATAATGACATAAAATCATAAAACTCGAAGTTTGGGCTATTTA
>NZ_DLLH01000063.1:0-54155 GCF_002476655.1 Treponema sp. UBA7567 | reverse complement strand
AGGGAAAACTCGGTAAGCAAGACGCAAAGCGGATTGCGACACTTGCATATCACGATTTTCTGACCCGGAAAAATAAAATGTTATAAAACAAAGGGGCTGGCTAATAAGTTCTAAATGTCATTGCCGTACTTGATACTGCGATGTTTCTGAAAAAAACTTGATTAGCAATCTGTTGAAAATTTTCAATAGATTATCGGGGCAAGCCCGATAATGACATAAAAGTTTCTTTTTGGTCATCTCCTTTGTTTTGGAGGAAGAATTAGTTTTTTCCGCCTTTGTGCGGTTCGGAAAGATATTTTTTTGCAATTTTTATAAAATCATCTTTTGAAGTCATTAAAAAATATTTTTCCAAACTTGAATAATACCCATCATTTGTCTTTATGAATTGTGCAATTAAAGAATAGCCAAAATCGTCGCCAATTTTTTTATTTTTCATAAAATCATTGAATTCTGAAAAATATGCCGGATCAGCAGAATCTTCTGTTTTCCAAATAAAGGGATTTAAATCACTCACATAATCTGTAAGCAATTCATTTGCCCTGCCGTGTCTTTCGTTTTCTTTGTCTAATATAATGTACATCAATGTAAATAATTCAAAATTTGTCATTTTTATCTTCCTTATTTTTTGTTAGGATTTTTACATAATCCTGTTGTTTCATCCCATTCTTTAGGAGAGCGGTTATATCCGCCGTTGCTTAAATTGCCGTTTTTTACTTTTGCCCAATATTGAGCGCCATTTTTCGCAATTTTTATATACCATTTACAGCCGTCTTTATCTGTTCCCGCATAACAAGACTCGTCATTTATCAAGTCTAGCAAAGTTTTCCTGTTTTTTAAATTGTCTGTAAGATGTCCTTTGCTTTTTCTGAAAATATGCTTTATCTGCGCAGGATTTTTTGGAAGCCTGTTTCTGCCTCCCCGTGTTCCGCTGTACAGTCCGCTTCTACCGCTTCCCATTTTTCACCTCCGGTTTCTTATGCTGGGATTTAGTCCAGTTGTCATATTGGAAAAACTGGACTCCGCAATTTTTGAACTCATCAAAAATTTTTCCCGGCATTGCTCCGTAAACAAGAATGATTTTTGGCTCAATTTCCTTTATAAAAGAGCGCAGTCCTTCTTTTAAATGAAATTTGTATTCAGAAGATTTGCAGCAGCCGTAAGTTCCTATTGAATAAATTCCGTGTTTTTCAAGCCCCAAAAAGGCGAATGGCGGTTCGTCAGGAATAATGCGTTTGTATGTGCGCTCATCGCCAAAACGAACATTTGGAATTACATAAATTCCTTGCTCTTGAAGGTAATGACCGATTTGATGATTCAGGTAAAGATTTGTCATCTGCAGAACAAGCGGCATATCGTAATAAAGAGAGCAGTCGGGAGATATGGCTCCGGAAAATTTCTTGATTTTTTCAAGATTTTCTTTTGTTGAAGTCAAAATGTCTCGGAATTTTAAATCGTTTTCATAGAAGCAGACAAATTCGTTGAGAGTTTCACTTCTGTTCATTTTGCTGAACGGAATCATCGTCTTTGGAATTAAAATTTCTTTAGGATTTCTGATAAGCGGAATCTCAAGCAAGCCGTCAAAAATTGCATTTTTAACAAGTTCAGCATTGAATCCGTCATCAATCAGATTTTTCTTTAGCTTTTCTTTTTTGCAAAAGTCCAAATCATCGAATAGATATGGTTGAAAAATATTCTCCATCTTATTATTCCTTTCAAAAATCAGTCTTCCGCGCCGATTATCTTTTTAGAAAAACCGACACGGAAAACTGAATGGATTTCTTATTCAGCGACTTTCAGGTTTTCACTGAATCCGACTGAATATGTGCCGTCTGCCGTAGGCCTTGTTTTTATGGCAACCGCATACTTTTCACCGGGCGTAAGATTATCTGGAACGTAGGCTTCCAGTGTTTTTGGAAGATTCCTTGTTAAAACGCACTTGAGCCATTTTGTCTCATCCGCCTCTGCTTCGCCGTCTTCATCGACAGGGCAGAAATATAAGCCGCATTCCGCACCTTCAAGCTTTAGCCTGCTTCCTGTAATGCTCACAAGTTTTCCGGGCTTTACAGCTTTTTCTTCAACTCCGTCCCAAAGACACTTTACACTGCTTATAAGTGGAGCTGAATCTGTATAAACAATTTTATCTATCTCGATTTTTCCTACAGATTCAGTCAAAGTTTTTGAAGGTGTAAATTTCACTGTAAGAGAAGAAATCTCGCTTGCTGTCTTTGGGGCGATTTTCATTCCGCCTGAAAGCGCGATGTAAAGCGTTCCCAAGTCCAGCAGGTTTACAGATTTTGCGTTTGACAGATTTGAAAGAATTCCTGCTTTTAAATCCTTTGCGAATTTTTTAAGCTCATACTCATTGTAGGCGGGATTTCTTTCGCAAATCTCCATTATAAGATTGTCAATGTTCACTGTATTCCGTGAAACACGACCCACGAATGTTTCAGTTTCCTCATAGACAAGCTTGCGGATTGAAACACTGATTTTGTTTGTGGAGTTCTTGAACTCCGAAGCAATAGTAGCCATAGCCACCTCACAAACCACACTTTCTAATAAAGTTCAAAAAAGTATGGTATAATTATTAAAAAGACTGCAACGCAGCCTGCAAGACATTTTGTGTTTGTCTTACAGGAACTAAGATACAGTCCATTTGAAAAAGAAGTTGGCCGTCACTGGCCGTCGTTGTCCACCATTGGCCAAATGAATGAAAAAGGGGAGCAGTTGGAATTTTCTGATTTTTCTAGAATTTTATATTCTTATATTGGTTTAGGAGATGAGCATCCTAAATTTGTGCTGGAGCTTTTGAGTCTTGTGTATTTGGGTGATGATGGATTTTTTTGCAATCAAAATAATCCATTCTTGAAAATGAACACAAGTACATTAAATGGATATTTTCGCGGTTCGAAAAAAATAAGCGAGAAAAACGCAGTCTTTATAAAGTCAAATTTTGATTCAACAGAATTTATCGACAAGATAGATTCCTTGTCAGTTGACCTGAAAACAAATTTGGCAAATGAGCTAGGAGTTGAAGACACTGATATAAAAGCGCTTCCTGAAAAATGTGCGGATGTATTTCTTCAAATCATCTCAGATATTGCATCAGGAAAAAAACAGGAGAAAGTTTTATTAAATACAAACTCCGGGCAAAAAGACTTGGAGCAAAAATACGGACTGAGCCTTTTGCAGGAATGCAACAGTTTGTGTCCGCTGCCGGAGTGCTCAAAGCCTCTCTATGTCAAAAAAGAGGAAGACAAGCAGCCGTATTTTCAGATAATCCAGATAAATCCGCAGAAACCTTACGACAGGATTTATAATTTGCTTGCAGTCTGTCCGGAATGTGCCGCAAAGCTCAATATGCAAAAAACGGAGCATGATATTTTAAGGCTTTGTGAAATCAAGAGGCGTATGCAGAAAAATGAAGAGGTTTCGGAATTTGCAGCTGAAGAAAAAATAGAGCAGGACATAACAGCTTTAATAGAGAAAATCACAAATGCCGATGGTTCAGAACTCAGCGAACTCAATTACAGCCCGGTTGAGCTTAAGAAAAAATTTCTTCCGTCAGAACATTTTTTGGAAGATGAGATAAAGCCGCGCGTTGTAAAGTATTTTAACTTCATAAACGGACTTCTAAAGCAGAAAGTTGAAAAAGAAAATTTCAATGAAGCAAAATTCCGAAAGTCAGTAAAGCATATCTATGAAAACCTGGAAGCTGAAAAAATTGAAAAAACTCAAATCTTTGAGGCGATTTCAGGACGTTTTCATAATATGTCAAAAACCAGCTATATCGCCAGCCAGATTCTTGCAAGCTATTTTGTCCAGTCCTGCGAAATTTTCAGGGAGGCGGCGCAACAATGAAACTTCCTTCAAAAATATTCACATATAAAGAAAGCTGCCTTTCAAAACTTGCGCCGGTTCTAAAATTCTTAGAAGAAAAGGATTGCAGCCCAGCTGAAGTTTACAAGGCAAACAAAAAGATATTTAAAAATACAAGCGATTTTGCAGACTGCCTCACGGTTCTTTTTGCGCTTGGAAAAATAAAATTTGACCAAAAATCGGAGAGAATAGAATTATGCTGAAATTCATTGAATGTGAAAAATTTATAGAAAACGGAAGTCCGCGCGGAAAGATTGAATTTTTCCCGGGACTGAATATTTGTCTTGGCGAGGACAATGCGGAAAATTCAATCGGAAAAAGCACTTTTCTGTTTGCTGTTGATTTTTGCTTCGGCGGAGACAGTTATTGTTCTCAAAAGGAGCTGCTAGAAGAAGTCGGAAACCATAAAATAAATTTCTGCCTTGAATTTGACAACGAGACATATTATTTTTCACGCTCAACAGAAAATCCTAAAGAAGTTGCAGTCTGCGATGAGCATTTTAATATAACGAAAAAAATAAGCGATGTTGACTTTAAGAAATTCCTGCTTGAAAAATATAATCTAGCAGAAACAGGCTTGTCGTTCAGGCAGGCCGTAACATCATCTGTTCGGATTTTTGGAAAGGATTCCAGCGAAATCAAAAATATAGTCGGCGTTGAAAATCATAACGGCGGAAAAACAGGAATCTTGCGGAATCTTATAAAACTGTTTGAAGAATATGATGAAATAAAAACTCTTGAAGAAAAATCAGCTGCAATTCAATCAGAAAAAGAAGAGTTTTCCTCTGTTGAAAAATCAAAAATCGTAAAAAACGGAAAGATAAAAAGTCTCTCCCAGCTGAAAGAGTCAGAAATCAGGCTTGACCAGTTAAATGAAGAGCTAGCACAAATTGCAGAGTCAAACAAAATTCAGACAGAAACTGTTGATGCAAAGCGGGCGGCACAGGCGGCAGAGCTTGAAAAGCAAATCACGGTTTTAAGAAGAAATAGGACAAGACTTCTGAATGAAAAATCAATTATGGAAGCTAATCTTGGTTCTGGAACAAAAATTCAAAAAGAAAATTTTGAAGAGCTAAAATCATTTTTCCCTTATGTAAATATTCCGCATCTTGAAGAAATTCAGAATTTCCATAAGCAGATTACAAAAATCCTAAAAGAAGAAACAGAGGAAGAGCTTTTAAAACTTGAAGACAAAATATCCGGAAACGAAAAGAATTTAATAGAAGCAACGCAAAAACTTACTGAGCTTAGCGTTCCTGTTTCAATTCCAAAAAAAATTCTTGAGCAATACGCCGCAGTTTCAATTCAGAAAAACGAGCTTGAAGGGCAAATTGCTTTTTATAAAAATTCCGAGCAGATTTCAAGACAGCTAAAAGAAACGAAAATTGAGCTTGACGGTAAAAAAAATTTAATACTTGAAGAAATTGTTTTAAAAATCAATAAAAAGCTCGAAGTGCTTAGCGTTAATGTAAATGGAAATAACAGTTATGCGCCCCGCCTTAATTTAAATTCCGCGTCTAGTTACAGTTTTTATGCTCCTAAGGACAGCGGAACCGGAACCGCCTATGTTAACATGATTTTGTATGACATTGCGCTTCTTGAGCTTACAAGACTTCCGTTTGTGATTCACGACTCAATTCTGTTCAAAAATTTGAGCGATAACCGTGTCATAAAAATTTTTGAGGAATATGAAAAGTCTGAAAAGCAGATTTTTGTCTCGTTTGACAAGAAAAATTCATACGAAAGCGATGAGCTAAAGAAAACAATCGAAAATCATACGGCAATAGAACTTTACGCCGGTGGCGGCGAGCTGTTCGGACGCTCCTGGGCAAAAAAGAAAAGCTCCAACTGATGTGCGGCAAAGTTACCCAGATACTTGAGTCGTATTTACCATGGAAGTTGCGGCGCAACTAGCTAGGAAACTGCGATGCAAGTATCTAGGTAGTTGAGATGCAAGTTCTAAAAAAATAGTATTATTTCTTCAAAAATTCTTCCATTGTGTCAACAAGCTCGCTGAAATTTGAGCGCAGGCGTTTCATAAGCTCCTGGGTGCGTTTTGTGTCGTAGGAAACGTTTGTTTTTGGCGGAAGCAGCAGCTCGTAAGGCTCAACTTCAAGCGCGTTTGCAATGGAAACTAAGGTTTCAAAAGAACCCCATTTCTTGCCGTTTTCGATGTCGCTGATAAACGGACTGCTTAAATTTGAAAGCTCTGCAAGTTTTTCTTGGCTTAATTTTTTTTCTGTTCTGATTCTTTTTATATTTTCAATATAAAGTTTATTCAATTCATCCTTATTCATTTTGTCAGTTTAAATTCGCTGAAAGTTAGAATGAATAAACGAAGTGATAGTAAATTTAATTAAAGCGGCAACTTTTATAACCGATAGTTAAATCATATAGCGAATTTTATAATTATTTAGCTAAATAATTTCGCTTTTAGTTACCTTTCGGAGCGTAAAATGCCATTCACTGATTCACTGGAAACAAACGCGCTAAAATCAAAAATTGAAGAAATATTAAAGACTGTTCCTGATTTTGTAACTCAGGGCGGAGAGCTGAAGCTCAACATAATAAAAAATGCGGCGGAAAACGGAGATGAAAAACTTCTTGCGCCTCTGCTGAAAAATGCCGCCACAAAAAAGGTTTTCTTCAAGCCTGTTCTGGACAGTTTTGTTTTTGAGAGCGCAAAATTCAAGGAGATTTTGGAATATTCAAGCGGCTGCAACTCGTATTCAAAATATCTTGGGCAGAAAATCGGGCTTTACTTTGGAGATTCCGCGTTTACAGACAGAAGCGAAGTCGTGCTGAATTTTCCGTTCAAGGACTGCGTGCTTGAAGGCGGACAGAGCAAAGAGGACGGTCTTGACGCATATTTTGAATGGGACGAAAAACTCCAGGATTTTACAGAAAAGAAATCAAAACGACGCGAAGTTTTTTACAACGAGATTCTGGCCCAGGACGAAATCGACAATCTTTTTAGCCCGAAGGCATTCTGCAAAGCAAAACGATTTGAGCGTAATTCAAATGAAGCAGTTGAGCCTGCCGAAACCTCGCATCTTAAGCGCAATGCCGAAATAAACAGAAAGCGCGGACTTAGCGACGACACAATCACCGACAACCTGATAATAAAAGGAAACAACCTGCTTGCGCTGCACTCGCTCAAAAAGGGATTCGCCGGAAAAATCAAGCTGATTTATATTGACCCTCCGTATAACACGGGAAACGACGGCTTTGCCTACAACGACAACTTCAATCATTCAAGCTGGCTCACGTTCATGAAAAACCGTCTGGAAGTTGCGAGGGAACTGCTGAAGGAAGATGGAGTGATTTTTGTACAAATTGATAATTCTCCAAGTGATTTACAAAATTCACCTGAGTTTGGCTATTTATTGGTTTTGATGGATATGATTTTTAAGAGAACTAATTATCTTACAACACTGACATGGAGAAAAAAAGGAAACGCTAGCAATACACAAGATGGAATTGGAACAATAACAGAATCAATTCTAATGTATGCAAAGAATATAAATGAAGTATCCATAAATATTTTAGATTTTAAACGTCGTTATGATTATTCTGATGAGAATGGAGGGTATAATTTAGAAGTTCCAATTAAAACAAATGATGGTGATTATGAACGAAAGACCATGAAATTTGAAATAAAAACTCCAGAAGGAACTTTTTTACCGCCAGAAGGAAAAAGATGGACTTTAGGAAGAGAAACAATGGAAGACATCGTAAAATTAAAAAAATATGAAATTAAAAATGGAATATTTAAAGTGAAAAAATATAGAGAAGATTATAAAAAAGGCGATGGAAAACTTTTTAATAATTTGTTGCTTGAACAAGGCTCATTAAAATCTGCGAAAACAGAATTAGAAAAACTTGGATTTAGAAGAGAAAATTTTAATAGTCCAAAGCCAGAATCTTTAATTAAGCAACTTCTTCAAATCTCCACTTCTCCTTCCGACATCGTGCTTGATTACCATTTGGGCAGTGGAACAACCGCCGCAGTCGCGCATAAAATGAGCCGCCAGTATATCGGTGTTGAGCAGATGGACTACATCGAAAGTGTTGCTGTTGAGCGGCTTAAAAAAGTAATCTGCGGAGAACAAGGCGGAATCTCAAAATCCGTGGGCTGGCAAGGCGGCGGCTCGTTTGTCTATATGGAGCTTGCAAAGAAAAACGAGCGTGCGGCAAAGCTTATTTCCTCATGCAAAAATCTTTGTGAGCTAGTAAAAATATTCGACACGTTGAGCAAAAAATATTTTCTTCATTACAACGTTCGCGTAAAGGAATTCAGAAACGAGGTAGTGACCAGTGGGAAATTTGCTTCTCTCCCGCTTGAACGCCAAAAAGAAATGTTCATCCGCATGCTGGACTTAAATCAGCTTTATTTGAATGTCTCCGACCGCCACGACACCACAGCTGGACTTGCCCAAAACGATATCGCATTCACCGAAGATTTTTACAGATTGAAGAACGACTAAAATGATGTATAATCAACTTTAGGAGGCGGACTCATGGAAACTTTGACGTTAAAAAAAGAAGCGATTGACATTATAAATGAACTTCCTGACAGCAAAATTCAGGCTGTCGTGCAATTCGCGCAGTTTATCTTGAAATATGACAACCCGGCTTTTCAGATGGAAGAAAACAAGAGGAATACGCTAGCGACTTTATGCGGCTCAATAGATGACAGCTCTTTTGTGAGACCTTCTCAGCCTCTGCTTTCCGATGATGCAGAAAGGAAGATTATATAATGTATTTTCTTGACACAAATACTTGCATAGATTTTCTTCGGAATCTTTCGGAAAGTGTGCGGAGTCGTTTTCTGTCAATTCCTCTAAATGAAATAAAAATTCCTGTTGTTGTAAAAGCGGAACTTTTGCTCGGAGCATACAAAAGTACTAAAACAGAAACTCTTGAGCGGACAAAACAATTTTTAGAACTGTTTGAAGTGATTCCTTTTGCAGATGAGATGTCCTATACCTACGCGAAAATCAGAAAAGAACTTGAAGTGAAAGGAAACAAAATTGGTGCAAATGATTTATTTATCGCGGCGGCAGCTTTAAATAAAGGCGCAGTTCTTGTTACGCATAATACACGTGAATTTATCCGTATTGACGGACTGCAACTGGACGACTGGAATATTTAAACAATGCTTTACGAAATAATTGAAAATCAGAAAGACACGCTATATCCCGAAGATTACGAAATTCCTTCATACATAACGGACAACCTGAAATTTCCGCTTTATGAGTGGCAGAAAACCGCGCTGGAAAATTTTCTTATAAACGAAAGAACGCGCTCAATCAAGACAAAAAAAGGAGCCGTGTTGCCGCCGAACCATCTTATGTTCAATATGGCGACAGGAAGCGGAAAAACGCTGATTATGGCGGCTCTGATTCTTTACTATTACAAGCAGGGCTTCCGCAATTTTATTTTCTTTGTGAACCAGAATGCGATTCTTGGAAAAACTCAGGCGAATTTTATAGACAAAAACCACAGCAAATATCTTTTTAAGGAAAATGTTGTGATTGACGGTGTGCCGCTGAATTTCAAGGAAGTCGAGATGTTCAGCAGTTCCTGCGATGCGCAGACTGTCCAGATAAAATTCACGACAATCCAGAAACTTCACAACGACATCTACAAGGAAAGTGAGAATTCCCTTCTGCTTTCGGATTTGCAAAAGCGCGACATTGTTTTGCTTGGCGATGAGGCTCATCACCTGAATGCGGCGACACTGAAAAAGAATTCTGCCGTTTCCGCTTCTTATGCAAGCGAGGAAAACGGAACTTTTTCCGACATCTCTTTTTTGGGCGAGTTGAAAGACAGTTCAAAAGATGAGGACGTTGAACGCTCCTGGGAAACGACAGTTTGTCATTACATTCTGAACAAGGGCGGAAAATCTGCTGGGCAGAATAAAAATGTGCTTCTGGAATTCACCGCGACGATTCCGGAGACCGAAGCCGCTCAGAAAAAATATGAAGACAAGATAATCACAAAATTCGCGCTCAAAGAATTTGTTGAAGCCGGATGCACAAAGCATATCCGTCTTGTTCGCTCAAATCTTGAGACAAAAGAGCGCATTTTGCAGGCGTTGCTTTTAAATTGGTACAGATATTCAATCGCGCTTAAATACGGAATTGCAAATTTTAAGCCAGTAATCTTGTTTCGCAGCAAGACGATTGATGAGTCAAAGTCCGACTATCAGAAATTCCTTGAACTGTGCAAAAATGTAACTGCTGACGATTTTGATTTTATAAAGAGAATTTCTTCGGCTCAAAAGATGAATCCATTCGAGCCGGGAACGGACGATATTTCTGATGCATACAACCTGGATGGAAAAATCTTTGAGCGCATAAACGGTTATATGAACAAAAATCAATTTTCCTATGGCACGGTGGCGCAGTTTATAAAGGAAAATTTCGGCGAGCGAAATGTAATCATAACGAACAGCAAGTCCAACAAGACAAAAAAAGAAAAGACCGACGGCGAAACTGACCGCCTGTTGAACAGCCTTGAGGATTCGGCAAACCACATAAGGGCGATTTTTACAGTTCAGCGGCTTACGGAAGGCTGGGACGTTCTGAACCTTTACGATATTGTGCGTCTGTATTCCGGGCGCGACACGGATTTTAAAAGCAAAAAAGCCGGAAGCAGCACAACAAGCGAAGTTCAGCTTATCGGGCGCGGCGTGCGGTATTTTCCTTTTGAATATGAAGGCAAGGAAAAGAGCCGCCGCAAGTTTGACAATGATTTGCAGAACGAGCTTAGAATTCTAGAGGAATTTTATTTCCATAGCGACGATGATGTTAAATATATAAGCGAGCTTTCGCAGGAACTTAAGCGCACTGGAATTATAAGCGACACAAGAACGCAGAAAACTTTCCGCATAAAGGAGAATTCAAGAAAAGAACTTGAAAAACTTTATCTTTTTGTGAACGAGCGGAAGGAAAATCCAGAACGAAGATTGCGAACTTTGCCCGATGACTTCAAGAATATTCCGCCTTTTGAACACGACCTGACGACTTCACTGTATTCAAATATCCGAGCCGTAAATTTTCAAGGCGGTGACGAAGAGTTTTTGGCTGCGGACTCTCAGAATATTTTTACAGAAACTTTTACATTTGCAGATTTTATAGACGGTTACAGAAATATCTACACAAAGGCAATGCACGTTTTGAACACGAATCCCGCGTCATATTTCAGCTTTGAGAATCTCCGCAATAAATTCAATATCTGCAGCACGGAAGATTTTTTTAGCTTTATAAAGGACATAAAAATCACTTTGAAACGCGACGCGGAATTTTCCGACATTCCGAACAAAAAAATTTTGGAAATGTTTGAAGAATTCTTCTTGTATTGCCAGAAAAATCTTGAAAGCTACGACAATCCGTTTGTGGGAAGCGATTTTAAGCTCGTTCCGTTTTCAGAATGTTTTGCGGCGGAAAAAGAAAAACTTATAAATATTGACGGAAAAAATACTGAAACTTTGGAAAACAATATTCTTGAAAAAGAAATCTGCTCACAAGAATGTAAATGGTACGCGCTCGACAATTTCTGGGGAACAGGCGAGGAGCGGAATCTTGTCCAGTTTGTAAAGGAAAATCTTGGAAATCTCTATAAAAAATACGACAGAATCTGCCTTTTGCGGAACGAGGAAGTTTACAAAATTTTCGCCTTTAAGGACGGACAGGGATTTCAGCCGGATTTTCTACTGCTTTTGCACGGAAAAAACGACGAGAACGCATATTTTCAGGTTTTTATAGAGCCGAAAGGAAAACATCTTGCCGAAAAAGACAGTTGGAAAGAAGAATTCTTGGAAGAAATTTCAAGCCGGTACGGATTTTCAAAGCCAGTGCGAAAAGAAACTGAGAAATATTGTCTTTTGGGGCTTACGTTCTTTAACGCAGGCGACAAGGCGATGAAAGAAAAATTCCGTGAACGGTTTGAAGAGATTGTGTGAAGGGAAAAGCAAGAAATAACGGACTTGCAATTAAGTGTTTATGCTTTAGACTGAATTTATATTCTTTTTGGAGGCGAAAATGAGTGAGTTTTCTGTTTTCTTTGTTATCGCGGTGGTTTTTCTGCTGGTGATTTTTTTCTGTTCCTACAAGAAAGTTCCTAAGAACAAAATTGGAATCCGTGTCGGGCCGTTCGGAAACAAGACGGTTACAGGAAAGGCGGTTTTTGTGGTTCCGTTTCTTCAGCGCATTGACTACATGACGCTTGAGAACATTCAGGTTGATTTTGTAAGCAAGGAGTCTATTCCGACCCAGGACGCCATAAACATCAAGGTTGACGCTATTGCGAACATCGCGATTTCCCAGGACAACGAGATTATGAAGAAGGCGGCGGCGAAATTCATCGGCTACACGACCGGAAACATCGCCGACATTGTAAAGCCGGTTCTTGAGGGAAATATCCGCGAGATTATAAGCCAGATTAAACTGAAGGATTTGATTCAGGGCGACAAGAAGGTTCTTGCCGAGCAGATTGCGCAGAACGTAAAGCCGAATCTTGAGGACTTGGGGCTTGAGCTTACTACTTTCAATATTCAGAATTTTAAGGATGACAACGGCGTAATCAACAATCTTGGTATCGAGAACACCGTGAGCATTTCAAAGGACGCGGCAAAGGCGAAGGCGGCGGCCGAGGCTGAAATCAAGATTGCGCAGGCGCAGGCCGACAAGGACGCAAACGATGCGCGCGTCGCGGCCGAGCTTGAGATTGCCCAGAAACAGAACGATTTGGCGATAAAGAAAGCCGCGCTCAAGCTCCAGGCGGACACTGAGGCTGCAAAGGCCGAGGCCGCAATGGGAATCGAGACGGAAAACCAGCGCAAGGTTCTTGAAATCAAGGCGGCGGACGCGAACATCGCAAAGCAGGAAAAGCAGATTGAAATTCAGGAAAAGGAAGTCGCAATCAAGGAGAAGGCTCTTGACGCAGATATAAAGAAGACTGCCGAGGCGGACAAATTCGCGGCGGAGCAGAAAGCCGACGCGGAGCTTTACACAAGGCAGCGCAAGGCCGAGGCAGAGGCGTTCGAGCTTCAAAAGCAGGCGGAAGCCGAGGCCTACCAGAAGCAGAAAAAAGCCGAGGCTGAAAAGCTTGCGATGGAAAACGAGGCGGCAGGAAAGAAATCTCTTGCGGAGGCGATTCAGGCGCAGGGCGAGGCGGAAGCCGAGGCAATAAAGGCCAAGCTCGTTGCGGAAGCGGAAGGTATGCGTGAAAAGGCTGAGGCGATGAAGCTTTACGGAGACGCGGCGCGCCAGCAGATGGAGCTTGACGCCCTTAAAGTTTACTTTGAGCAGCTTCCGAAAATTGCGGAGGCTGCAGGAAAGTCTTACCAGAACGTTGATAAAATCTATATGTACGGCGGAGACTCGTCAAAGCTGCAGGCTGACATAATGAAGAACGTTACACAGATAAGCGAGGGCTTGGGCGAGTCGCTCGGAATCGATATGAAGTCTCTTCTTGCTGGATTCATCGGCGGAAAGGCCGCCGGAAACAAAAATGATAAAAAGAATTCCGAAAAAGAGTAGTCTTTTAGCTGAATAAAAACTTCGGAAGAAACATTTTTGAGGTGTGTTCTAAAAATTTGAAATGATCTTTAGTAACACACCTCAAAACTTTTCCTTTTTATCTATTATAGAAAAAATACTATATTTATGTTACATTTTGACCATGGATTATCCAAAAACAAAGAGCGGATATATTGACTTGCTCAGAAATGAAGCGGAGAAAATTTATTCGGATTTATTGAAAACTAAATTCGACTTAAAAAAGAAAGCTTCGGAAATGAACAAGCGGATAAAAACCGCAAAAGACTTTCAATCCTCAAAAATACTTGAAACTGCAAAAAACAGCAGCTGGAAAAATAAAAAACTGCTGAATGAACTGCTTTTATTAACCTATTCCTCATATATTGTCATGCTTGAATATCGGAATGAAATCTGGCCGTATGAATATATGACTTTTTCCCGCAGAATCGGGGAACTTTGGGGAACCTTTCTGCAAGCTCCCTTTCTTTTATCCAGTAAATGAATTAAAAATTATTGATGTTCCTGCATTTCAAGAAATTCAGGATAAAATTCAAAAAGACGCAATAACTTTTATAGAATCTTTGGCGCTTGATGAAAAAACGAAAAAAGAGCTGAAAGAAAAATATGAAATTCCTTGGACTATGGTTGACAGCGGCGGAATCAATTTGAATCTTGATTTGCATTTTGAACAAAACAAAATTCATTATAATTGCGACTTCAAGAGCGGCTTCAGTTCAAATGAAAAAGGAAATACAAACAGGCTTCTACTTGTTGCAAGCATTTTTAAATCTCTAGGTCAGAATGAGAAGCAGATGATCTTTGTCAGGCAGCAGGAAAAGGAAAACAATCATTATTTGCAGACTTTGAAAAATTCCAAACTTTGGGATATTTACTGTGCAGATGAATGTTACAATGCCATAAAAAATTTCACAGGATTCAATATAAGAGAATGGCTTGATAAAAATGCGGACTGGAAATGCGACATAAGCGGCACGTTCAAGAAACATCTTGAAGAAAACGATTTGCTGAAATACTTAACTTGGTAAAGTGAAAAATATGCACGACAGACTTTGCTCATATTATACAGACTCAAAAGAAATCACATCTTATATGGCTTCAATGCTGGATATTAAAGACAATGATATTGTGCTTGAACCGTCGGCAGGAAGCGGACTTTTTATAGACGAACTATTGACTGCAAATAAAAATATTCATATAGACGCGCTTGATATAGATAAAAAAGCAATCTTAATCTTAAAGGAAAAATATAAAAATGAAAGCCGTGTGAATGTCAGGGAAACTGACACATTGTTCGATTCTGAACTGGATTCTTTTCAGGATGCGGCTTTATGGCTGAAAAACACAGACACATTGTTTGATGAAAATTTGGACTTGTTTGAAAAAACATGCGGACATTACACAAAAATAATCGGGAATCCGCCTTACGGAGCATGGCAAGATTACGAAAAACGTGATTTGCTGAAGAAAAAATATCCTGGGCAATATGTAAAGGAGACTTATTCTCTTTTTCTTTTGCGTTGTATATCGGTATTAAAATTCGGCGGAAAACTTTCATTTATCATTCCTGACACTTTTATGTTTTTGAACCTTCATCAGAAATTAAGGAATTTTCTTTTGTCAAAAACAAAAATTTCAGAAATTCTTATCTTTCCGTCAAATTTCTTTCCGGGCGTAAGTTTCGGATACTCAAATCTCTCTATAATTACTCTGGAACGAAGCGACGAACAGTCATCGCTAAAAAATGAAATTTCAGTCTATAAAGGCTTCAAAAATCCTGCGGAATTTTCTTTAATTCATAGCAAACAGGCAGAATTGCCCAATTGTATAGAAAAATTCACTCTAAATCAGGGGGATATTTTCAATTCAGCAGGGCAAAGATTTATTCTTACAGAAAAATCAGAGAACTTTATTTTTAATTCTTCTAAAACTGTCGGAGATGTCGCTGATGTTGTAACAGGCTTTTATTCCGGCGACAACACAAAATTTATACGCGTAAAAGACAAATCGGTAAAAGGCTCTAAGAATTATGAAGTTGTAAATCCAAATAAAGTCATAATCAGCGATTCTATTTGCGGAATTGAAAATTCAGATGAGGCTTATATTCCTTACATAAAAAGCTCTTCAAAGACAAAGTACATAAAGGAAAATGATGAATGGTTTGTCCGCTGGGATAAGAAGACTGTCGAGTATTACAACAGCAATAAAAAATCTCGTTTTCAGAATTCCTCGTTTTATTTCAAGAAAGGCATCGGGCTTCCGATGGTAAAATCAAGCCGCATAAACGCCTTTGTAATGGAAAACAGAGTTTTCGACCAGTCAATCGTAGGAATTTTTCCGAAAGATGAAAGCAAATTTCTGTATCTTCTAGGCCTAATGAACAGCGAGATTGCAAATAAAATTATCCACTTAATAAACCCGACCGCAAACAACTCTTCAAACTACATAAAACAGATTCCGTACAAAGAGCCTGACAAAAAGACTTTTGAAAATGTTTGCAATTTAGTTTCCGTTGCATTGAATTCTGCCGAAAACAACGAAACGGAAAAAAAACTTGCTGTTCAAAGAGAACTGGATTCTATTTTCAATATGATTTACGCCACATAAAAGACAAAAATGCCTTTTGCCTTTTTATTCCATCGACTCCGAGCCGAATCCTAGCGCAGGCTCAACGAGCTTTTTGTTGTCAATATTTTTCTATTTTGTGTTTATTTTGATTTTTGTTGCAATAACCTGAGCTTTTTCATCGCGTAAAATGTATTCAACATCTATATTTTCTTCAGAGATATTTGCTTTTTCTTTTGCCTCTTTTATGATGAGATCTTTTATTTCTTCATCATTTGCTTTGAGCAAAGTTTTCATTGAAGTATTATTGTCAAGGGTAAGAGGCTTTTTTGCGCAGGAAACTGCAAGCGTTGATACTGCAAAACATATTGTCAAAAATTTAAAAAATCTACCCATTCTTGTTTTCTCCTTTTTGCTATGTTAGAAATCAAAGCCGCTATTTATTGCGCTGTTTATACTTTCCGCTGAAGAAAAAAGCGTGTAGTTATAGCCACCGTCAAAAAAAATTAGTTCTATGGCAGTATCTTTTGAGCCAAGAACAACAATGTTCTCTTTTTTATTTTCGATTTTAAAAAGCAGGTCATCTATTAGGTCATCCATATCGTTAACATCGAAAAAACCTTCATTAAATATGTTCAGGTCTGTCCATGATTTTATGGAACTTGTTTCGTCATATACTTTGTCGCCATAAATAGAAATGTAATTGTTTACAACTTTTTCACCATCTTCATTGCATGTTACTACTGAAAGAACTTCATCGCAGCCCGTAAATAGCAATGCCAATAAACATGAAAAAAGCAAAATAGCAAATTTCTTTTTCATAAAAACTCCAATAAAAAGCAAGGTTAAAAACTTCAGTTTTTAGGTTGACTTTTTAAGTTGCTTCGCAACGAAGTGGGAAACAGCCGGTGCCTCCAAAATTGAAGTTTATAAAAATATTAAACCATCTGTTAAATAAATACTAGCAGGCTTAAAAGTTTGTTTTGTTATTTCTTTTCTGCCGTCTCTGGTCGCCGGTAAAATTGCCGGCGGCCAGAAAAAATTGCGGCACAGCCTTTTTGCTTGACAAAGTGCGGGGTGGGGGGGGTAAACTGTTAAATCAATTTTATTTTTGGAGATACTATGAAAAAAATGAATAAAATTTTTGGCTTTGCGGCTGTTTTGCTTTGCGGATTGTTTTTTGAAGGTTGCTCGGAAGAAGATTCAAAGGCTTTGGACGATTTGACAGGGCCTTCTGATACTTGGTGCACCATGCCTGTAACTTATGCTTCTGAAAACGGCTCCTCCAGCACAGTTTTGAATGTCAGCTTTTATTATGCTTCTAAAGAAGTTAAGCCGAATGATTCTTCGACAGGATTGCGTTCTGATATTGAATCGATTCCTGAGGACTCTATTTCTGTTCTTGTAACTCTTGGTTCCGGCGAAACAAATTCTCTTCTTACGACGCTTACTAGCACTCAGTATCTTTTTAAGAGCTTTGGTTCTGTTGACGACTTAACTTCTACGTCTGAAACTTCTTATTCGTATTCGAATATGAAACTTTTTTGGAAAGCGATTTATCTTAAAAACCGTGAGGCATTAAGCAAAGACCAAAATATTCCTCTGCAGCTGCAAAAATCAACACAAAATCGTTATGCAAGTATTTCTGATTTGGAAAATTTTAACTGGAAAAGGCTTCTTGCGACTTATCTTTTGAATAACTTGGAATAGTTTACAAAAAGACTGTTTTTTGTTTGGTTTGAACAGAATTCTTAGCCCAGGCTGTAGCCCCGTAGTCTCAGGCTTTTTGCCTGAGATGGAGCTGTGCGGAAGGGCGAAAGGCTGGAGGAGTGCGGAGATGCGCTCCTCTTTTTTTGCGAATTACTTTGCAGCCCGGCCGTTTATGATTACGGTTCCGATTGTCGGCGATTTTCCTGTCGGAATTGGAATGTCGCCTGTGCCGTTGAGTCCGTAAAGAATTACGCGGATTGTTACGGTTTCGCCTTTTTCGGCTATTACTGTCGGGTAAGCGCGGTAGCTTTTCTTTGTGTTGCGTACCTGACGGTCGGTGTCGTCGGCTATGTTGCCTTTGTTTCCGTTTTTGAGCCACATTATCTGGCAGGCCATGTTGCTTGTTCCGTGGTTTCCGTAAGAAACTTCGATATTTGTTATTTCAATTTTTCTGTTTGCTGTAATCGGGAAGTCGATGTAAACTTTGTCGCGTCCTGTAATAGGTTCGCTGTAACCGCTAAAACTGAGCGCGCCTTTTGCAATGTCAGATGTGATTTTGCCTGAATTGTAAGCCCAGTTTCCTTTTGAAGGAATTGCTTTTGAAACGCTTGCAACTGAAGTGTCGTCGCTTTTTCCTTCGAGTGTTGTTGATGCAGCTTCGCTGTTGAGCCAGATTGCCGAGAATGCGCCTTCTTCCGGTTTTAAGATTTTAAGGTCTGCTTCGCCTTTTACGCCGTTCTGGTCTTTTGAAGTTGCAATTACTTTGATTACGCAGTCTTCTTTTACAGATTTTGCTGTCAGGTAGCCGTTTGGATCGATTTCGGCTGCGTCGGGGTCAGAAACTGACCAGGTGTATTCGTCGTTTGTCGGATTCTGCGGTGTTAGAACTGCGCTCATCTGCATTGTTTTTTTGCCCTGCAGCTGTTTGCGGTTTTTGTAGGTATTTACCTTGATTGCTGTTACCGGGCGGAATGTCAAACTTTCGTCTGGCAGTATTTCGATTTTTGTTATGTAGGTTTTTGTGTCTGCCGTTATTGAAAGCTCGCTGTTATTTTCGTAAACAACGTAGGATTTTGAAAGAGTTGAATCGGTTGTGCCGTTGCTAAAGTAGTAAGAAACAGGCCCCTGTTTTCCGGCTTTGACTGTTCCTGTTCCAAGGTAGTAGCCTGTAACTTTTACAATTGCCTTTGTAGAAAGTGGAATTGTAATTGAATCTCCGGCATTTCCTTCAGCATGAGATTTGCCTTCTTCTTTTGCAAATCCGTTGAGTTTTAGAGCGGAATTGTCTGTTGTGCCGTCAAATGTGTAAACTGTTTTTTTGTCCTGTTCGCCTTTTGCAAGCGCGGAAGACTTGTCTTTTGAAACTTTCCAGCCAGATTTTGCGGCAAGCGAATTGAGATTCCATTCTGTGTCGCTGTCTTTTCTGTATTTGTTGCTCAAAATATCAAAATAGCGGTTTACGATTGCATTGCGTCCGTTAAATTCGTTTTTAACATCTGCCTCTGGAATAATATCGGCGCGATTTTTTGTATTGAGCTTAAGGTTTTTTGCAGTTTTGCTGTCCATCTTCCAGCCGATTATATTCTGCGGAACTCCTGGAGCGGTCAAAGGCTGGTCAAGCCAGATTTCTTTTTCGATTCCGTCCGCCTTTGTGTTGATGTAGGCAATCTGGTTGTAATAGCCTGCTCTCCACGGTGTGCGTCCTAAATATGTTTTTTGGCGAGAGTCTGTTATGAGCTNNTTGAATTGTAAATTACAAGGCCTTTGCCTGCTGCAGGCCCAATTTCCATGCGAGGCGCTCCAACATAGGCAATTTTTGTTGTGTGCTTTTCGTCGTAAATTGCGTTGATTTCACATTCTTCAAAAAGGGCGACTTTTCCTGTTGTTTCCATCCAGATAAAGTCGGTGTCGCCTTCGACATAGCAGTTGTAGAACCATGTTTTTCCGGTCGTGCGCAATGTGTCCTGATGAGAAAGGAACGAGCAGTTATAAGCTGCGACAAATCCGCTTCCGTCGTAGCCGAGGGTTTCCGCCTGTGTGTTTGAGCCTTTTACAGAGCCGCGTTCAAAAGTGTTCTGAACGGTAAGATTTTCGAGAATAAGGTTTCCAGTTCCTTCAAATTCAATAATGCAGCGTTTTTTTTGCGCGCTGTCTGCGCGTTTGTTAAGACAGATGTCGCCGTCATTTGATTCGGCAATGATTACGTCCTTTCCGTATTTTTCCGTTGTCTGGCCGGACAGTTTGATTGTTGCCGGTCCGTTGTAATAAAGAACTTCGTTGTAAGTTCCTTTTGGCAGGCTGATTGTGTATTCACCGTCGTCTTTTACAGAATCAATTGCCGCCTGAATTGTGTCGAAAGAAGCATTTGCTCCTTTTCCGGAAATTGTTACTTTAGGAGCGGCGTTTGCAGCAAAGAATGCTCCTGCAGTAAGCAATGCCATAGTCAATTTTTTTAACATGAATTCCTCCGTTTTCAAAAAAATTGTAATTCCACTTCTAATTTAAACATTTGCGCCGTTTGTGTCATCAGACTGAGAAGATTCAACTCGTTTTGCAATTTTTCTTTGGTTCAAAACCGCTGCAATAATTGAGAAAACTGCGAGCACAAAGAAAATAATACAGATTGGGCGGGTAAAAATCTTCATAAAGTTTCCATCGACAATCTGCATATAGCGCCTGATGTTTGATTCTGACATTGGTCCCAAAATAAGGGCAAGGAGAATCGGAGACAGGTTGAATTCATATTTTTGCATAAGGTAACCGATTACGCCCATTGCAATTGCAAAATAAACATCGAACATGCTCTGGTTGATTGAGTAAGAACCAACAAGAGAAAGAACGAGAATACAAGGGATTAAAATGTAACGCTGGATATTGATTACTTTAGAAAAGAGGTTTACACCCAGCATTCCGATTATAAGGAAGGCAACGTTTGCTGCTATCAAAGCACCAAAAACTGCATAAACGACATCGAGATGTTCAACATACATCATCGGTCCCGGCTGGAATCCGTGCATAATAAATGCGCCCATCAAAACTGCCGTATTCGAGTCTCCTGGAACACCGAGCGCAAGCATTGGAATCATTGCACCGCCAGAACAACCGTTGTTTGCAGATTCAGCAGCCGCGATTCCTTCAGGTGCTCCGTGTCCGAATTTTTCAGGATGTTTAGAACATCTTTTTGCTTCGCTGTACGAAACAAATGCCGAAATATCGCCGCCTGCGCCAGGAATTGCACCGATAAAAGTTCCGATTAAACCGCCTTTGAGCATGTGCGGCCAGATTACCTTAAAGTCTTCTTTGCTTGGAACTACATTTTTTATTACAGAACGCAGATAATTTCCGATTGCATTGCCGGTCTTGTAAGCGTTTATATTTTTGGGAGCCGGGTTGCCTTTTAGAAGATGCTCAAAATTGGCAAGAACTTCGCTGATTGCAAAAAGTCCGATTAAGGCAGGAATAAATGGAATTCCATCGTAGAATCCAGGAAGGTTTATAAAGCGAATGTAACCGCAAGTTTTGTCGATTCCAACGCAGCAGATTAAAAGTCCAAAAATTGCCGTAATCAAGCCTTTTAAAATCGATTTTCCAGAAATTGAAACAATAACGCTCAAACCAAAGACTGCCAATGCAAAGAATTCTGCCGGTCCAAACCTTAAGGCCATTTTAGAAATTGTCGGAGAAAGGAAAGTCATAATGACTGCGCCGATAATTCCACCGCAGAAAGAAGAAAAAAGCGAAAGCGTTAAAGCGCGTGCGCTCTGACCTTTTTGGCTCATTGGAAAGCCTTCGAGAACCGTTGCCGCGGCAGAAGGAGTTCCCGGAGTGTGAATCAAGATTGCCGAAATTGAACCGCCGTACATTCCGCCGCAGAAAATTCCCAAAAGCATTGCAACGCCAGGTATAAATTCAACTCCGTAAGTAAACGGAACAAGAAGCGCAATTCCCATAGTTGCGGTAAGACCCGGAATACAGCCGATTAAAATTCCGCCGGCCGCACCTAAAAAAGTATATAGTATAGTAGAAAGCGAGAAAACTTGTCCAAACGCCGAAGAAATTAAAGAAAAATCCATCTTTCCACCTCCTAGAATAATCCGTCAAGAAAGCCCATAGGCATTTCAATCTGAAGAAGAAATTTGAATGCGCAGAAAATCACAAGGTCTGCACAGACAGCGATAATCGCCATAGTAAGATAGTTTCTCTGCCCAAGAATCAGCATCATAGCAAAAAGTGCGAGCGGTGTGGCAAGCAAAAAGCCGATTACGTTCCAAAGCAGTGCATAAACTACAATTACTGCAAGCGCAAGAATACATTTTTGCATATCTTTGTTAAGCGGACTGATTGTAGGAGCTTTTTTGCCGTCATCTTTTTTCAGAATGTTTGTAATGAGAAGAATCAGACAGCAGATAAAAAGCGCAATGCAAAGAAAACGCGGAAAAAATTCCGGGCCGACAGGAACGTTAATAAATTTTTTGAATGTAAGAGTTTTGAGGAATGCGGCCAAAGAGAAGAGCATTCCAATTATTGCCGAAACAATGTTGGCTATTCTCATTTTTTTTGTCTCCAGTAAAAAAAAGGCTATCCAAAAGCAGTTGTCGCAACAAAATCTTCTGCCGCAAATATTTTGACAGAAAATCTTACTGCTTGTTCAAACTTTTTGGACAGCCCAAAATATTTAGTTAGAAGCTAGTTTGCAAGTCCAAGCTGCTTCATTGTGGCGCCAGTGCCTTCGTAGTTGTTTTTAAGATAAGTTGCAAAAACTTCAGAATCCATATAAGTAACGTTCTGGTTCAGGTTTTTAGCTGTTTTGATGAAGTTTTCATCTTTCATAGCCTTTGTGAAAGCGTCAAAAAGAACAGCTCTGATTTCTGCTGGAACTCCCTTTGGAAGTCCAATTCCACGCCAAGTACCAAATTCAACGTCATAACCACATTCTTTCATTGTTGGAATATTTGGATAAGCTTCTGGACGTTTTGAATCCATAATTGCAAGAACTTTTACGTTTCCAGCATCGAGCTGAGATTTTACTTCTGCAAGAGAAACAGAAACGGCTTCGATATGACCGCCGGCAACAGCTGTTACAGCACCAGCAGCGCCTTCAAAAGGAACGTGTTTTACGTCGATTCCTGCTTCAGAGGCAAAAAGTCCGGCAGCAATGTGCCATACAGAGCCTGGGGCAGAGTTTCCGATATTTACTTTTCCAGGATGAGCTTTGCAGTAGTCAACAAATTCTGCAAGAGTGTTGTATGGGGCATCAGCTTTTACAGTGATTGTTGCAGCATCAGTGTTTACCATAACGAGCGGATCATAAGCTTCGTAAGTAAAATCCTGAAGTCCCTGCCATGGGTTTGAATTCAATTCAAAAGTAATCATGCCGAGAGTGTAGCCGTCCGGTTTTGCATCTTTGATTGCGCGATAACCGATAGAGCCAGCGCCGCCAGTTTTATTTTCAACAGTTATTGTCGTTCCAAGATATTTTTCGGCAGTAGAACAAACAGCGCGAAGAATTGCGTCAGTTCCTCCACCAGCACCCCATGGACAAATCATAGTAATGCCTTTTTTGGGGTAAGCGGTGTTTTTTTCTTTACAACCTGTAGCGCCAAACAGAACCAATGCTGCTGTTGCAGCAAGCAAAATTTTTTTCATCTGCATATTCCTCCTCAAGAACAAATCAATATTTAGATGATTTTTAAATGATATATGAGGATTTTTTACAAGTCAAAATTTTAATCCGTAACTTTTAGTTATTGGAAAGTCTACTATAAATGCGGACGGAATTTTTTCGTCTAACCAGCTTTTCGCAGTTCCGCTTTTGCTCCATCCGCCAAAGGCGGACGCTTCGCGCTGCTTCAATCTGGCGTAGGATTTATGTTAAAATAAATAATAAAACGTTATATTTACACAAAAAAGTTCGGTTTTTTTATGTTTTTTTACGGATTAGTGCTAAAATATATTTATAAGAGTTAAAAAAGTTTTCGAGAGTGTTAACAAAAAATCAAAAGCGCGGGAGGAATCGCTCTTTATGGAACCTTTTGTAACGGTAGAAAACATTTCTGAATCGGATTTTTTAAAGCTGCAAAGCAGAGGTTGGGTTCTTGTCAGCGTAGACAATGCCCCGTCAGATAAATTGATTTACAGTTTTAAGAAGGAACGCTAACAAATAAAAAGTTTTAACATAAGCCTGATTTTGAGTTTTCAAAATCAGGCTTTTTTATGTGAGCACTGGAGAGGTTAAACAAAAACTTTATTTTAAAAATTTTTGCAAGAGATTTATTTTCTATTGGTAAAAATTTTTCATTGTGGTAAACTCAAGCCATGCTTAAAGGTCTAAGTTTAATTCAGCCAAATGATTTGACTGTTTCAGAAATTGACGAGATTTGTGCTCTCGCCGAACAGATTATTGTTGATCCATCTTCTTTTCAGGACGTGTGTCGCGGGAAAATTCTTGCGACACTTTTTTTTGAGCCAAGCACTAGAACGCGCTTGAGCTTTGAAGCGGCTATGCTTCATTTGGGCGGGACTGTCGAAGGTTTTAGCGACGCTTCCAATAGTTCAACTTCAAAAGGCGAAACTTTAGCGGACACAATTCGTGTTGTAAGCTCTTACGTTGATGTAATTGCAATGCGAAGCCCAAAAGAAGGCGCGGCTCTTCTGGCGAGCAAATTTTCAGAATGTCCGATTATCAATGCTGGCGACGGCGGCCATTATCATCCGACGCAAACTTTAACCGACCTTGTTACGATTCGTGCGTTAAAAGGCGGTTTTGAAGGCCACACAATCGGTTTTTGCGGAGACTTGAAATTTGGACGGACTGTTCATTCTCTGACAGAGGCAATGTGCCGTTACAAAAATGTAAGATTCGTTTTTATAAGCCCGGAAGAATTAAAAATTCCTGACTGGGTTTCTAATTTTTTGGACGAAGCTAATATTCCTTATTCGGCTGCAACCCGTCTGGAAGATGTAATCGGCGATCTTGATATTCTTTATATGACAAGGGTTCAAAAGGAGCGCTTTTTTAATGAGCAGGATTACCTGCGTTTGAAGGACAGTTATATTCTCGACAAGTCAAAAATGGAGCTTGCCCGAAAAGATATGATTGTTTTGCATCCGCTTCCTCGCGTAAACGAGATTTCTCCGGAAGTTGATTCTGATCCGCGCGCCGCCTACTTTAAGCAGGTAAAATATGGAATGTATGCGAGAATGGCTCTTATTGCAAAAATTCTGGGGGTTCTGTAATGCTTAATGTTGATACAATAAAAAACGGCCTTGTAATCGACCACATAAAGGCAGGCTGCGGCCCGCAAATTTTTCATTGGCTTGGACTTGATAAGGCAAGTTTTACAAGCGCGCTGATTATGAATGTTCCAAGCAAAAAAGCTGAGAGAAAGGACATAATTAAAATCGACAATATCATAAATATTGATTTTTCGGTTTTGGGTTTTGTAGATCCAAATATTTGCGTTAATATAATAAAAGACGAAAAAATAGTCCGCAAAATTAGAATGGAACTTCCAGACCGTGTAGAAAACGTTATAAAATGCAAAAATCCGCGCTGTATAACAATGACCGAGCATTATGTTCCTCAGGTTTTTATTCTTGCTGACAGAAAAAAGTCAACTTACCGCTGTGAATACTGCGATGCTTTCTATACTGCAGGAAAAATTGAATAAGTTTTAACAAGGAAAATAAAATGGACTCCAAAATACTGATTATTTACAATGCAATTTTAGTAGATTCTTCGATAGAAAATCCCGGACTTGTTGTTGTAAAAGACGGCAAAATCTGCGGAGTTTTTCTTGGCGAAATTAAAAATTCTGAAACGGCTCTTGTTATAGCTAGATCTGTTTTGCCGGAAGTTAAGGGAAATCCTGTTTTTTTTGATGCAAAAGGACTTGTTTTGATGCCGTCATTTGTTGATATGCACGTGCATTTTCGTTATCCAGGGCAGACTCAGAAAGAAGACCTTGATTCTGGTTTAAAGGCGGCGGCGGCAGGAGGCTTTGGAACAGTTGTTGCAATGCCGAATACTGCGCCTGTTGTTTCCAGCGCTAAGCTTGCCCGGCAGATAATGAGCGAGGCGTCAGAAAAAAAACTTGCGCGCGTTTTTCAGACTGTAAGCATTACAAAAAATTTTGAAGGCGAAGATGTTTCTGAAATTCAAAACCTTTCAGTTGAGGAATTTCCTGTAATCAGCGAGGACGGACACGAAGTTGCAAATTCTGCTGTTATGCTTGAAGGAATGAAATCTGCTGGAAAAAAAAGCATAATCGTTAGCTGCCATTGCGAAGATCCTTTTCTGGCCACTGCCGCAAGACCGTATCGTCAGCGTGCATTAAAGTTTATGGAAAATTACAATATCCCCGCCGGCAAAGTAAATGCAGTAACGCAGAATGTTCCAGATTCTGTAAATTTTGAAATTGACGGCTGTCTGACGGCGGCAAACCAGCTTTTGGCTCTTGCGGAAGATGCGGCGACAGAGCGGAATATCGAAATTGCAAAAACTGCCGGCTGCCATATTCATGTTTGCCATTGTTCTACAGCAATCAGCATGGACGCAGTGAGACGCGCAAAATTCCTCAAAAAAGAAGGAAAAACTTCAGCAGACTTTGAATGTACTGTCGAAGTAACGCCTCATCATATCGGACTGGTTGGCACTGATTCTCCATATCTTCGTGCGCTCGTAAATCCGCCTCTTAGAAGCGAAGAAGACCGTTCTGCCCTTATTGCCGCAATAAAAGATGGAACTGTTGATGTGATTTCGACAGACCATGCGCCTCATACTCAGCAGGACAAGGCCGCTGGAAGTCCAGGTTTTACCGGGCTTGAAACTTCGTTCGCTGTGTGCAATACGGTTCTTGTAAAACGAGAAGGCTTGAGCTTGTGCCGTCTGAGCCAGCTTATGTCCGAAAATCCTGCAAAACTTTTAAAGCTTAATTCAGGAAAACTCTCTCCAGGTTACGAAGCGAATCTTGTTCTCGTAGATCCAGATGAGCAGTGGACAGTCTGTTCAGAAAAATTCCAGAGCAAAGGAAAATCAACGCCGTTTGAAGGTCAAAGACTTACCGGACGTGTTCATAAGACTTTTTATCTGGGGAACCAGGTTTATTCACTGGACTAGAAAATTAGAAAAATTGGAGCATAGCTTTTTGTAAAAAAAAACAGTTTTTTGCTCCGTTTTTTTTGCATAAAAAAAGCCAGGGTGTCTATACACAAGACTGCAAAAAGTGTGCTGCTGGGTTCCCCCTCTGACACGGTGCTTAAAGCAGACTTTGCTAGATCCTGGCAATACAGAGAATCTATCATATCGGAATATAAAAATCAATACACAGTCTGTTTTATGTTTTATTCAATCTTGTATAGCAAAAGTTTTATGTCAAAAATTTGCTCTTAACGTTCGTATTTTTTTGTTTTTTTGTATATTTTCTTAAAATAGTGATATAATTTAATAATCTTAAAAGTATTAGGAGTACACGTATGAAGAAAACAATTCTTGCAGCTCTCATGGCTGGCTCGTTTATTGCAAGTGCTTTTTCTGCAACTGTAATAAAGCTAGGCTACTCGACAGGTTCATCTGATCCTCGCGCTGTAGCTTCAAAGTTGTTTAAGGAAGAAGTTGAAAAAAATTCAAAAGGGAGCATTACTGTTGAGCTTTATGACAGTTCAAAACTTGCATCAATTGGAATGAAAGCTTCGGACACAAACCTTATTGAAAGCATTATCAATAAGGGCCCTGTTGATATGACAGTATCAAGCGCTGGAAATTTTGGTATTTATGCTACAAACGTAGGCGTTTCGGCTTTGCCGTTTCTTTTTACAGATTTTGACAAGGCATGGAAATTCATGGACAGCGATATTGTAAAAGGCGTTAATAAAGAGCTCGAATCGTCTAACATTGTAGTTCTTGCTCATTATGACAATGGTTTCCGCTGTGTTACTACAACAAACCGCCCGGTAACAAAAGTTGCAGACATGAAAGGTCTTAAAATCAGAACCCCTGCAAACCAGATTGTAATGGAGACAATGACAGCTTTGGGCGCCCGTCCAGAACCTCTTGATTTTGGAAAATTGCCGGCCGCATTAAAAGCAGGACAGTTTGACTCTCAGGAAAATCCTATTCCTGTAATTTACAACAACAAGCTTTATCAGGTTCAGAAATATCTTGCAATTACAAACCATAGTTACGATGCAATGCCGCTCGTAATCAAAAAAGATGTTTGGAATAAACTTTCTGCTGCTGAAAAGAAAGTTGTTCAGGATGCGGCAATCAAAGCACAGAACCTTAACAGAAATCTTGTAAAAGAGCAGACAAACAGCCTTGTTGCAAGCCTTAAAAAAGAAGGAATGGTTGTAACAAGTCCAGATCTTGGAGAATTCAAAAAGGCTACACAGAGCGTATTTGAAATCTTCTCTGAAATTTACGGAAAAGACCTTATGGACAAGGTTATTGCATTTACGAAATAATAAATTGTAAAACTCGAAAATAAGGGTAAATAAAAAAAGAGCGGGCGTTGTTTTCAACGCCCGCTCTTTTTTTGCTGTTTATGATCTGCTTAAACTTTGAACTGTCCGAGCTGCCTGCTCATAGTGCCAATGTTGTCTTTTGTGCTTTCTGCAAGTGTAGAAACGTTTTGCGTAGCTTCGCCAATTTGCTGCATTCCAAGTGTCATTTCGTCCATGCTGCCGAGAATTGTCGCTGAGATTTGAGAAACATTGTTCATATCTCTTGAAACGTTTGCAATTCCTCCCTTCATATCGTCTGCTTTTTTATTTACTTCACCAGACTGATCTCTCATTCTTGCTAAAAATTCGAATATCTGTTTTGAAGCAGTCTGCTGTTCTCCCATTGCACCGTCAATTTCTTGAATTATCGAATCTGTTGAATTCAGTTTTGAAACAATTGCTTCAAAAGCTGTGCTGGATTCGTGGGAAAGTTCAACAACTTCCTGGATTGAAGTGGAAATTTCCTTTAATTCGGAAGAAATTGTCTTTGTTTGTGCGCTTGAAGTTTCTGCCAGTTTTCTGATTTCTTCTGCGACAACGCTAAAGCCTTTTCCTGCTTCTCCTGCGTGCGCAGCTTCAATTGCGGCGTTCATTGCAAGCAAGTTTGTTTCTGAGGCAATTTGAGAGATAATTCTGTTTGCCTGGATCAAAGTTTTTGACTGTTCTGCAATCTGTGTAACTTTTTTATCAACGCTTGCAAGCTTTGAGCTTCCATCGCCGACTGTCGTTGAGAGTTCTTCAAAACTGTCAGCCATTTTTCCTGCGGAAGTTGTTACTGTCGAAATGTTCCCGAGCATTTCTTCAATTGCGGCAGACGACTGTGCAATTCCAGCTGCCTGGCCTTCTATCAGTTCTGAAAGCTTGTCGACTGTTTCCGAAGAAGACTCCAAAACCGAAGATGTGTTTATAACAGAATCGGACTGATTTTTTGACTGTTTTCGTACGCTTTCAATATTTGCGAGAATTTCCGATGCGGCGGAAGCTGAACCCTGCGCGCTTTGTTCAAGACTTTCGCTTGCTTCGTTAAGCGCTTTTTGAGAAAGATTCAAATCCTGAATAATTTTTTGAAGCATTTCGACAAATTTGTTTACATCGGAAGCGAGTCCAGAGAATTCATCGTTTCCTTTAACAGGAATTCTTACTGTCAAATCGGCATCTCCAGAGGAAAGATTTCCGACTGCCTTTCTGACTTTTTCGAGAGGATTTATTATTTTTTTATAGATTGCAAATGAAAGAACTGCAAGAAGAAGCGCTGAGAATAAAACAATTGCTCCGATTAACGAGCGGAAAATTGAACTTGAAAGACTTTTTGCAATGTCCAAAGTTTTTCCGATAAAAAGTGTTGTTAAAAAGTTTCCATCATCGTCATAAAACGGAAAGTAATAAGAAACGTAGTGATGACCTTTAAAAACTGACTGCAAAATAACTGGTTTTCCGTTTTTTACAGATTCAAATAGCTCGTCGTCATCGAGAGTTGTTCCTGTCATATCGTTTAGCGAAGTTACGTAGCGAGTGTTTCCGTCAAAAATTGTAAAATCGCAGTCGCTGTATGAAGCTGCCTCTTTAACGACATCTTCGGTCGAAACTGGAGTCCTTATTTCAACAGCGCCAAAAATAGTATTTTCTGATTTTAGAGGAAGAATAACTGTTGCATAAATGTCTGCCCCGTCCTTTTCGAATTTTGCAACTTCTTTTCCAGTTAAAACTTCGCGGATAACGGCTGTTTTTGGTACGACACCATATTTTGGACTTGAAACCTGCATTCCAAAGCTGTTAAAAAATACAATATTTTTTGCGCCGTAATATTCTCTTGCGCCAATGGCAAAACTGTTCATGATTGTTCTGTCAAAGCCGTATTCTGGATATATTGTTGCGTATGCAAGCTGAATGTTTGCGGCTGTTGATTGCGCCTGCTCCAAAGTGTTGTTCATTTCTTTGGTAAGGATTTTTGATTGATCTTTGATTTCGCTGGCAAAATAAGAAACAATTCCGCTTGAAAGCCTGTTGTTTACGACAAAGACTACGATGGTTGCGTAAAGAACAACCCCGATTGCAAGTAGAATTGTGATAAATTTTGCAATAGATTTTTGTTTTGTAGCATTTTTCATAATAGAAGACCTCATTCGATCATTATAACTTGACTAGGCTTTATTCGCAAAGTCAAACAGAGTTCTTTTTTTTTATATTTGGTAAATAATATTGAAATTTATCGGTTTGCAATATTTAATTATTGATTTTTATTTTTTTGTAAAAAAATCTGTTTTTTTATGCTTCTATTTGCATTTATTCAATGTGCTGATATATAATTGTAGAATGTATTTTAGGCAAATGCTTGAACCGCCTCCCGCGCTTGTAAAAAACGGACACGCGCTTTTCGGAACTTTTGCGGGGCATGTTTCTCAGCTTGACATTCGTGGATTGCACTCGCCGTTCGGCGGAGTTCCTCTTCCTGTACTCATTTCAAATTTTCGTATAAAAAGTTCCATTCTTTTTAATTTTAATGCCGGACCTTACCAGGGATTAATCAGTTTTTTTGACAATAAAATGTTTGGGCTTGTAGAAATTGATTTATGGAATAAAGAAAACGGCCGCAAATATGTTTACAGAAATTTGATGGGACCAAGACATCGTTTTATTCCTCATAATCTTGAACAGGGATTTTGTGCAAGTTTTAATTCACGGCGTTATGTGCGAATCAGCTGGGATCACAAGCGTGATAGAATTTCGATAATTTTTAATCTAAAGGGAACTTCTGTAAGTCCTTCTGTCCAGGCGGCTTTAACTGGGCATTTTTCTGACCCTGCTTCTAACGAAGTTACGCAGTGCGTTCCTCTAAAATCAAGGCGGCGTTGCTGTGCGACTTATGTAACTTCGCAAAAATTGCGTGGAACACTTACGATCGGCAAAACAAAAAAATCTGCCGGACAGGTTATAGATGTGGAGAATGAAACATCTGTTTTTTCGATAAAACGTGCGTATTATGGTTACAGAACTCAGGAACAAAAAATTTTTGCTTCCGGGGATTTTAAAGGAAGAAGCATTTCTTTTGTGCTTAATAATTCTCTGGATTCTGTTTCTCTTCAAGAAGCTGTAAATCAGAATATTTTGATGGTCGATGGAAACTGCACGGCTCTTCCGCCTGTAAAGATGACGCAGCCTTTTGGCGTAAACAAAAAGTGGATAATTCAAGATACAGAAAACATGGTGGACTTGACTTTTGTTCCTGTTTCTAAAATTTACCGGGAACTGAGTCTTTTTGCTTTTAAAATCGTGGTATTAAACCTTTATGGAAAATTTGAAGGTGTTTTTAAGACAAAAGACGGAGAAGATATAACTGTAAGCGGTTTTGGCGGCGTTGCCAGAGAGCAGTTGTTGAGGGTTTGAAAATGAGCGATGAGTTTGGTCAAAAAAAAGTCGAACAGTCTTGGGAACCTGGGACTCTCGATGCAACAAGAAGAGCGATAGGTCCGATCGACAAGGAAGAAGCTATCAGAATGACAAAGCTTCTTGGCGGCGAAATTTTGCAGGAAAAATCGGCGCCGATTGATTATTCAGCATTCCCTCAAAAAGAAAGGCATTACTCGCACAGGGCAAATGGCCGTTCGGCGGCGGATGTTGCTTCTTTGTCGGAAAATGCAGCCCAGACAAAAAATTCAAATTCATCTTCAGAACAAAAAAAAGGCGACAAATACGGTTATGTTCCAAAAACGGCCCGAAAAAGAGAAGAAAACGGACTGCCAGAAATTTCTTCAAAAGAACGCAACTTAATGGACAAATTGATGATGAGCGAAGATTACAAAATCAAGCCGAATTTTGGAATTTTTAATTTTGTCCGCTATCTTAAAAAAAATGGAACTGAGCTTTTGCGTCCAAGCTACATTTCTTACGACTTGCAGAATCATCTTGAACACTACCAAAGTTTTTTAACGACAGTAAAATCTTTAATTCAAATAAGCCCGGAAACTTATAAATCAAAAATTGTCAGCAGCCAGGAGACAAAATTCAAGTTTTTGAGGACTGTCGGCGGCTGGACAATGAAAAATTTAAAGATTTTGATACTCGACGTTCAAGAGCATCCGGAAGAAGTTACAGTTGCAATGATGCAGCCGATTGTAAAGACTGTTTATAAGGATTTGCTTAAAATTTATTACATTGGCGAAAACACAATTCCGCGCTTTTTTAAGGAAATTTACAGCGATTTAATGAAATATCCAAATTCGGATCAAAAAAAGCTGATTATGCTTTCTAAGCAGGGAATTACCGACTGGCTTTATGTTTACACTCAGATTATAAAAGGAATGTATCCGCTTTTAATGCGGATGTGCAGTCCGAAATTTGAATATTTTCCGGCTTTTTTTACAGAAGAAACTGCAAATATTCTTTCTTTTCTCGGAATTTCTAAATTCGACATAATTCTTCCAGAAAAAAAAGAAGATGCAAAAGCGGCTCAGCAGAAGGCGGAGCAGGAACGCAGGCAAAAGGAAGAAGAACGCAAAAAAAACAATCCGGAACTTCAGCGCGGAAAGCATACAGAAATCGTGGACGCCGGAATAAAGCTTCTTGAAAGGCTTTTTCCAGATGCCGGCTTTTCGAGGCTTGATTCTATGCCGGACTTGTATCCGTATTTTCAGCCGATTTATGAATTCCGCGACGGTTATAATCTTTTGAATCCGCAAAACCCAATGCAGGTTGTTGTTACGCTTTTGAGAATTATCGAAGATTTGTTTCAAGGATGCCGAAATATTGTTTTTACGGAAGAAGATGATGGAACTCAATTCAAGTCAAAAAAAAAGACGGACAAGCTTTCAGTTGCCCTCAATGAATGGACAGTTTACCGCGAAGAGCTTTTTGAAAAAAAATACTGCGAGCAGCTTTGCGATTTTGTAAACCAGCAGTATTCTCAGGGCGATTTTAAAAATTCACTTTTTGGAAAAAAACTTTTAACTTCGATTTTGTGGCAGACAAAATATAATTTTTTGCCGCATTTTGAATTTGAACAGCTTTTGCTTGAAAAGCCTGCAAATGACGACAAATATATTCCGCTTTGTCTGCGCACTGATTTTCTGCGCCAGAATTTGACTTCACTTTCTAAAGAAATTGACAAACAGTCAGGAACGAAAGGGCTCGTTTTAGGAATTTCAAATCCTTGGGAAAAATACGAATTCGATATTCCAAACCCAGTTTCAAAAAGGCTTGATGTGCTTTTAGGCAGAAAATCTCAAGGCGAAAGCGCCGCGACAAATGCTAACCTGATAAAATATGCAATGTGCCTTGTGAGTGTTCTCGATTGGTGGATTAACAATGTTGAAAGTCCTGCATACTCTTGCAGTTCGGAAAACATCTACAGAATTTCTGAAAAAGACGGCGGTCCTGCTTTTAGCGTGCCTGTGCGTGATGACCAAAACAGGCTTTTTGCAGAAAGCATAAAAAATCTTCAAAAGGCAGCCAAAAACTGAGACAATTGAGCTAAAAAAATCAATTCAGTATATTATTTTTTATATGTGGATTTTATTTGCGGTTGGCTCGTCAGTTTTTGCAGCATTAACTTCGATTCTTGCAAAGGTTGGAATTGAAGGTGTAAATTCAAACCTTGCAACTGCCATAAGAACGTTTGTTGTGCTTTTGATGGCATGGGGAATGGTCTTTTTGACGCACTCTCAAAACGGCATTTTAAATATTGGAAGGCGCAGCTGGATTTTTTTGATTTTGTCTGGGCTTGCAACAGGAGCGTCTTGGCTTTGTTATTACAAGGCTTTGCAAATCGGAGAGGCATCGAAAGTTGTTCCAATCGATAAGATGAGCACGGTCTTGACTTTGATTCTCGCTTTTGTATTTTTACACGAACAGTTTACTTTAAAATCACTGCTTGGCTCGATTCTTCTTGCCGCCGGAACACTTGTAATGGTTTTGTAGATTTTTTCTTTTGTTTTATAAAGAATTGTGAACTGTAAAGATTTTTGAAAACAAAAAACAGTCCAAAGCGCCATTTTTTTTGTCAGCTCTGGACTGTTTTTTTTAGGGCTAGATATTTTTGTTGTTTTCGTTGGAATCGGTTTGTTCTGAATCGTCATGATTTTCGGTTACGACAGAATCAGGAACAACTGTAATTGGACGGTTTCTCCACTGCAAAATTGCGCTGAAAACGCCCGCAAAGATTAAGATTGCGCCGCAGATTCCCACGATTATGCCGCCTGCCGTTTTTGAAGGAATGATAAAAAGTGCGATTGCAAGAATTACAAGGACGATGGTTTCGATTAAAGACTGTTTTATCATAATGCCGTTGCGGTGAAGCTTTAAAATTCCATAAACTTCAAGTCCTGCAGAAACAAGCAGGTATCCGCCAAGCACGTAGGCCATAATTTTCCATATAACCGCCGCAGTTACAATAGGCAGAATAACAGCAACTGTTCCTACGGCAATGCTTAAAATTCCGCGTATAGTCATCATAAGGCGATAATCTGGATCTAAAACAAGGTTTCTGGTTGCAACCATTATAAAAACACCGTCAATAACAGAAGCAATTCCAAGCATAATTACTGCAAAGGCAATAAAGGTTTGCGGACTGAGCAACATTAAAAGTCCGATAACAGCAACTAAAACAGATAGTACAAATTTATTTTTATCCATATTTAAAATATAACCATACAGCCGGCTTTTAGTCTATAAAAAATCGGGTTAAACTAAAAATTGTTATTCTTATTTTGAAAAACAAGCTTTTGATTACAATTTTCTTTATTTTTGTCCAATATATCTCAACTTTTCTTAAAAAAACAAAAAAAAACACTTTTGTGTGCTTGACATAAATATTCAAAAAATATATCTTAATAGAGCATCAACTGGAGCGATGGCCGAGCGGTCGAAGGCGGCGGTCTTGAAAACCGTTATACAGCAATGTATCGGGGGTTCGAATCCCTCTCGCTCCGTTTTTTTTGATGACGCCTGGAGGTGTGGTAGAGCGGTAATACAACGGATTGCTAATCCGTCAGTTCCTTACGGGCTGGGCAGGTTCAACTCCTGTCGCCTCCGAGAAACGAACGCTTCCTTCAAAGTGTTGTTAAACTGTTTGAGATTGTAGCTCAGTTGGATTAGAGCGCCACCCTGCGGAGGTGGAGGTCGCACGTTCGAATCGTGTCAGTCTCACGAAAATTGCACCGGTCAAAAAGACCGGTTTTTTTATGCCCGTCATTGTTTTGTAATTTTTTTAATTTTTCCTTGAAAAACTCTTTTTATTTCGCTACTATTCCTGCATAAATTTATTTAATTTGGCAAAGAAGCCGTAAGAATCTTGTAATGAGCAGTTATTCTGCCTGTTACAACGTTTTTACGGCTTTTTTTATGGGTAAAAAAATGATGGTTGAAAAAATTTTAAATCAACTAAAAGGAACAAACGAAGCGGAAATTATTTTTCAGATGGAAAATGCTTATAATAAAATTTCTAATGAACAGAATAAATGGTACGAAAAATCTTGTTTTACCTGCGTAAGCGGCTGCGGTGAGTGCTGCCGGAATTTTGAGCCTGATTTGCTTGAATGTGAAGCTTTGTACATGGCGGCTTGGCTTATGGAAAATCAGCCGGAAACTGCAAATAAGATTGCAGAAGGAAAGTTTCCTTTTGAAAAAAACAAGGGCTGTCCGTTTTGGGATGAAAATGATTCATATCATTGCACAATTTACGGAGGCCGTTCCTGCATTTGCCGTCTGTTTGGCGGCTGTGGAAGCCGTTCTAAAAACGGCAAAGTTATGTTTAAACCATGCAAATTTTATCCGGCAGAAAAGTTGTCTCAGTTTAAAACTCCTCTTGCGCATAAAAATTATATGCAGGACGAAATTTTGGATATTTTTGGAACTGTTCCTCCTGTTATGAGTGATTTAATGGAAGAAGTTGAGAATTTAAATCCGCAGGTCAAACGGACAAAGCTGATTCGCGACAGTCTTCCTGAAACTGTCCGCCGTCTAAAATGGATTATTTCGATGAACGGGCAGGGGCAGTGACGTTTTTTTTGTTTCTTTGACTTTGAATTCAATTCATTTTTGTTTCTTCTCTTAATTATCCGTTTTAAGTTTGAGACAGGTTTGTTTTCTATTTCCAAAAACAGTTATTTTTAATATTCTGTAGGCAGTTGTTTAGAAAAAATATCTGGAGTTTTTTATGGAAAAAAAGGAAGGAATTCTGGTCTTTAACGAATTTGACGGAAAATTTGCAATTGCCAAGGATGAACAGAGTTTTCCTTTTACAAACATTGAATTCGGCGACAATTTTGAAGTAAAGATTGGCGATGAATGGATTCCGACAAGTTTGCAAATTTCAAACGATGAAAAAGGTAATCTGGTCTTTAAGTTTAAAGGAATAGATTACGAAGGCGACTTGACTGGTTTTGACGCCAGAATATAACATTCCGCTTTTTAGGTTTATTACATTTTTTAACTATGACACTTTTAAATTCTTCTAATTCTCTCAAAAAAAATCATCTTAAGGGCTTTTATAAAATTCTCTTTTCAATCGCAATTCCTATTATTTTGCAGAACCTTTTGCAGACTTTCGTCAATATGATGGATACTGTAATGGTCGGACGGCTTGGTTCTGTCGAAATTGCCGCTGTTGGACTTGGAAACCAAATTTTCTTTATTTTGAATATGGTTGTTTTTGGCGTTTCTTCCGGCTGTTCAATCTTTATTTCGCAGTTTTGGGGACAGGAAGATTTTAAAGGAATCCGCAAGACTTTTGGAATTATGCTGATTGTCTGCGTTTTTGTTTCGCTGGCTTTTACTGTTGCTGGAATTTTTAAGCCTGAATTTTTAATCGGACTTTATACAAAAGATTCTGTTGTTATCCAAAAAGCTTCTGAATATCTTAGAATTGTCGCTCTGAGTTATCCGCTCATGGCTGTTTCGTTTGCATGCCAAATGGCGTACCGCAGCACAGAGCATGTAATTCTTCCAATGACAACAACCGCAATTTCTTTTGTTTTGAACGTTGCCGGAAACGCAATTTTTATTTTTGGTGTTGAAAGCCTCGGAATTCCTCAGATGGGAGTTGCCGGCGCCGCTCTTGCAACTTTGATTTCCAGAACTGTTGAATTTTTTATTACGGTTTTTTACGGACGCATAAAGAAATTTGAGGCGATTGGTTCTTTTAAGGAGATGACTTCGTTCACAAAAGGTTTCCTGCTTAAACTTTTAAAAGTCGGTTTGCCTGTAATTTTTAGCGAAACTTTGTGGGGGCTTGGAATTTCAACTCAGAATTCAATTTTTGCCCATACTGGAACTGATTCTTTTGCGGCGTTCAGCATTACAAACACGATTAGCCAGTTAACCTGGGTTGTTTTTATTGGAATGGGAAATGCCGCGGCAATTATTCTTGGTAAAAAAATTGGCGCTGGCGAAAAAGAAAGCGTGCTTGCCTTTACGCACAGATTTTGCTGGTTTTTCCCGATTTTGGGCTTTGCAATCGGACTTTTTTTAATTCCGCTGAGTTATTTAATTCCTTTTATTTTTAACGTTGATGCGCATATTGTAAAAATTGCACAGTCCATGCTTTTTGCCCTCGTATTTTTGTATCCGTGGCGGGCGTTTAATATGCTTTTGATTGTCGGAATCTGCCGTTCGGGCGGAGATACGATTTTTGGAACTTTGATTGATAATGGCTGGATGTGGGCTTTTGCAATTCCTCTCGGTTACATTGCTTCGTTTAAACTTGGACTGCAGCCTTACCAGATTTTGCTTTGTCTGGAAACCGAACAGATTTTAAAAACTGTCTGCGGAATCTGGAGAATAAAATCCGGTAAGTGGCTGCATAAAATTACTGGCTAGTTTAGAAATTTCCGCCGTTCCATCCCCAGTTTTTGTAGCCGCTGTAGGTGATGTAGATTTTGTCGCCAGGAATTCCGAGCTCTTTTTCAAAAATTTCGCAAATTTTGCCGCTCATTTTTGAACTTGACTGAGAGTCTACATCGCCCAAAACTTCGACAGAAATAAATGCGCCTTTTTCGAGTTTTTTTCCGCCAAAATAAAGGTCATAATTGTCTTCAAAACCGAGCATAAGGTAGCTTTCTGGTTTTCCGAGAATTGCAACGGCTTTTCCGAGCTCTGCTTTTAAAATGTCGCGTTTTTCTTGCGGAAGAGAAACTGTCACTTTTGAATTTATCATTGGCATAAAATGCACCTCCAATTTTTTTGTTAGTACGCACATTGTATTTTAATTTTTGGCGAAAAATCAACTGAATATGTTATAATGTGAATGTTTATGCGGATTTTGCATGGCGATATTTATTTTTGAGAGGAAATTTTATGGTTGATTATGCTGAAGGTTCTGGAAAACAGTACCATACAGGCGTCGGACCTGAAGATATTGGAAAATATGTAATTTTGCCGGGCGACCCTAAGCGATGCGCAAAAATTGCCGCTCATTTTGACAATCCTCATCTTGTTGCAGATGTGCGTGAATTTACGACTTATACAGGAACACTTGAAGGTGTAAAGGTAAGTGTTACTTCGACGGGAATTGGGGGGCCTTCTGCCGCAATTGCAATTGAAGAGCTTTCAAAATGTGGAGCGTATACTTTTTTAAGAACAGGCACTTGCGGCGGAATGCAGGAAAATGTCTTGAGCGGCGATATTGTGATTGCAACTGGAGCAGTAAGAATGGAAGGCACAAGCCGCGAATTTGCTCCGATTGAGTACCCGGCAGTTCCGGACATTGAATGTGTAAATGCGCTGATTAAGGCTGCAAAGGACAAAAAAATTTCTTATCATGCAGGTGTTGTTCAGTGCAAGGATTCGTTTTTTGGACAGCATGAGCCGGAAGTTATGCCTGTAAGCTATGAACTTGAAAACAAATGGCAAGCCTGGCTTAGAATGGGCTGTCTTGCAAGCGAAATGGAAAGCGCCGCTCTCTTTATTGCAGGAAGTTTTTTGCATGTAAGAGTTGGCTCGTGCTTTCTTGTTGTAGCAAACCAGGAAAGGGCAAAAAAAGGTTTGCCAAATCCGCAGGTTCACGATACTGAGCTTTCTGTAAGCGTTGCTGTTGAAGGTTTACGGAATCTTATAAAGGAAGATTTGAAAAAAAACGGAAAATAAATGGCAGAGCGGCTGGATAAACTTCATTTGGACGGATATTCAATTTTTCAAAATAAAAAAAAGTTCTGTTATGGAATTGATGCTGTTCTTTTGGCGGATTTTGCCTTAAAAAATACAAAAAACAGAATTAAAAGTTTTGAGGCGGACAAGAATTTTTTGTTTATTGACCTTGGAACTGGAAACGGAATAATTCCAATTCTTCTTGCTGCAAAAACCGGACCGCATGTAAAAATTCAGGGAATTGAAATTCAGGCGGAAATTGCAGAAATGGCTCGCCGTTCTGTAAAAATAAATTCTCTTGAAGAGCGGATTGAAATTTCGGAAGATGATATAAAGAAAATTCCTCAAAATTTAAAAGGCGGTTTTGCGCAGGCTGTCGTTTCTAATCCGCCGTATATGGTTGTTTCTCAGGGGCGTCAGAGCGGCAATTTTGCAAAAATGGCTGCCCGCCAGGAAATTTTGTGCTGTCTTGAAGATGTTGTTCGTGCCGCAGAATTTTTGCTTGAAGGCGGCGGAAGTTTTTTTATGATTCATCGCGCTAAAAGACTGAAAGACGTTTTTTTTGCGCTTGAAAAATTCGGCTTTAAAAATATTTTTTGGCAGAACGTAAAATCTTTTAAGGAAAAAGACGCGGCAATGGTTTTGGTTATGGCAAAAAAAAGTCTGGCGAAAAAAAACAAAACTGAAATTTCTGATGATGATGAAAAAGTTCAGCTTGAAGATTTGATAATTTACGACGAAGACGGAAATTATACCCAAAAAATTTTAGAAATTTATGGCCGAAAACCTTAAAAACGCAATTAAAAATTGAAATTTATTGATTTTGGAGTTTTCCGTAAAAACTTTATAAAATTCTGTCAAAAAAAATACTAAAAAATAAACGCAAAATTAGCGAAAAAAAACAAATTATGATTTATAATAAATCTGTTATTTTTGGAGTCTTATTTTGGTTAAGAATTTTAAAGACATTTCATTCAGTTCTTTTGAAGCTCTTGTTGATATTTTGAGCGATTGCACGGATTCGTTTTTGTTTTTGCTTGATGTAAAAAATAATTCTGTTTTTATTTCTGAACAGGCCGGCGCAATCTTTGAGCTTCCCGGCAAAAAATTTCATCATGCGACCGATGTTTTGCTGAGGCTTGTCGCAGAAGAAGATCAAAGCCTTTTTTCTAAGGAACTGGATGATGTAATTTCCAGAAAAAAAGACAATTTTAATTTAAATTATCGCGCTTTAACAAAAAGCCATAATTCAACTTGGGTAAATTTGCGCGGAAAAATAGTTTGCTTTGGTGAAGAAAAAAAATCAATTTTGGTCGGAAGAATTGAAATTATCGACGATATTATTCAGCTTGACGATATTTCTAAACTTCCTACAGAAGTTCAGCTCAGAAAGGATTTTGACAAAGTCTACAAACAGGAAGAAAAGCTCAGCGGATTTATTATGAAAATCGATGTCGATAAAATGGGTGAGATAAATGAACGGCATGGAACTCGTGTCGGAGATTTTATTCTTTCTATGATTTCTGATTCTATTAAACGTAGCATAAAAAACTTTGGAGTTGCATACAAAATAAACAGCGATGAATTTATCTGCATGAACCTGAAAGGAGCTACTGCCGTTGATGCGGGCTTGTTCTATCAAGATTTAAAACGTTCCCTTGTAGAAGCTGAGCAGCGGATTGATTATGAAGAAGTTTTTACGGTTTCTGCTGGCGCAGTTGCGTTTTTTAAGGACAGTGTGCAGATTGACGATTTATTAAAAAAAGCGAATTTTACGGTTTCTGTGGCAAAAGAAAAGGGCGGAAACAACCTTGCCATGTTCAATGCTACAGATTATCTAAAACATCAGCGCAACTTAAAGCTTCAGGAAAAACTGCGTTTTGCAATTAAAAACAATTACGAAGGGTTTCAGATTTTTTATCAGCCTGTTGTGGACGCAAAGAACATTTATCTGGACAAAGACAAAACAATTACAAATGTGATTGGGGCTGAAGGGCTGATGCGCTATTCTTGTCCAGAATTCGGTGTTGTTTCTCCAGAAGAATTTATTCCGATTCTTGAAAAAACGGGGCTTATAATTCCTGTGAGCCGCTGGCTTTTTAAAACGGGATTTAAGCAGTGCTGCGAATGGAATAAAGTTCAAAAAGATTTTCATTTGAGCTTAAACCTTTCATATATTCAGGTAAAAAAAAGCGATGTTTTGACAGATGTTCAAATGGCTTTGCTGGATTCTGGCGTAAAACCGGAAAATATTACGCTTGAACTGACAGAAAGCGGTTACATGGACGATATTCATGGACTGGAAAATTTGGTTCACAGGTTCAATAAACTTGGATTAAGAGTTGACATCGATGATTTTGGAACTGGTTATTCAAATTTGCGCTATTTGCAGTATCTTAACGCTTATACCTTGAAACTTGACTATTCATTTGTACACAAGGCGACAGGAGGAGATCAGGGCGACAGCTACGTTATAAAGCACATTACGCAGATGGCGCATGAATTGAACCTGAAAGTTTGTATGGAAGGAATTGAAGTTGCCGAAGATATTGATAAATTGAAAGTTTACAATCCTGATAAGTTCCAGGGATTTTATTTTGGACGGCCTTGTACGGCTAATCAGTTCCGGGAAAAATATATTCGCTCGGATATTCGTTTTGACAGATAATAAAAAAAACTTGCGGAAAATGAAGTTTTGTGGGGAAAGACTTCATTTTCCGCAAAAATCGCATATTTTTTAGATAAAGTGCTTTAATTCTACGTGTTCAAACTGTCTTGTTTTTACAGCCACGACATAGCTTCCGAAAATCGCAGAAACTGCATCGAATGCTGCGGCAAAGCTGCAAAAAACAGGAGCGGCTGGACGCAAAAGAAGATAGGCAGATTCAAAACCACGGCTGTATATCGTGCAGAGAATTGTAAGCGCTACAAAAGTTCCTCCGGTTGGAAGAGAAGAAAGTGCAAAACTTATTGCAAGCGATGCGCCAAAAATCCACAGAATATCAAAAAAGGCGAATCCCAAACTTGAATATGAACGCAAAATCATAACAAAACAGATTGTTGTGACTAAAGACGAGCCTCCGCGCGCAAAAATTGAAAACAGCGGAATTGTAACGTCAGAAGACGGCTGGTGAACTCCCAGGCTTTCGCGGGCATGGCGAAGATTTACCTGAAGAGAAAGGTTTGAGTCGCCGGAAAAAAATGCTGTGATTATTGGAGTAATGCAGGCGTAAATTACGTGATACGGATGCTGGTCGTTGCACAAAAAATAAAGAATAAGCGGATAAATCAATCCAAGCACGAGAACAAAATCAGCCAAAAGCATTATAAAAAGAGGAGTGTATGTTCCAGAAGCAAAAACCTGGCGCGCAGAAACCATCCACCAGGCAGAAATTGCAATCATGCCGACAGAAAGCCATTCGATAAAAAATGACATAATTGAATAGCAGAGTTTTGCCGCAGAATCCAAAAATGAGATTACAGGTTTTGAAGCGCTTTGATCGGTCGTACAGCCAGCTCCTGCCAATCCTGCAAAAATAAAGCAAGGCAGGAGATATGCTCCGTGCAGCAGCGCTTCAAATCCGGAATACGGAAAAAGCTGCATTGTGAGCGTTTTAAGGTCGATCGTCGGAAGAGAAGCCATTTTTTCGCCAGTAATCGGAATTCTAGGAAGTTTTACAATTAAAATAGAAAGAAGACCGAGAAGCGCAAGAATCAGCGTTGTTCCAAAAACTGCAATTATTGTCCAAAGCGCTGTTTTTCCGAGAAGCTTTGTGCTCCTTAATTTAAAGACAGCAGTTGAAACTCCAAAAAAAAGCAGAGGAAGAAGTGTGTATCTTCCAAATCTGACAGAAAATTCACTCAGAGAAGCAACAACAGACGCTATTGCGGGGCTGTTTGTCGGAAGAATAAAAGCAGCTCCAAGTCCAAGAGCTATTGCAATCAAGTATTTTATCCAAAGTTTCATAATGAATAAAATTATATTAAAAAAATCCGCCCTTTGCCATATATAACCGGTAATGATATAATTTCTATCTATGGACAAGACAATTCTTATTGCTGGAAAAGAAGTTCCGGCCGGAAAAGATTTAGCTTCTTCTGCTGTTTTGCATGAAAGAACTGTTTTTATTACTGCCGAAAGCGATGCGGCGGATACTGGTTTGGCAGACGGTTCAAATCCTGTCGCATGGAATAAAGGTTCTGCGCTTTCTTCGCGTTCTCTTTTAATTTCTGCATCGAACAAAAACGGTCATCTTGACGAAGCGGTCTTGATTTTTGATGAAGAATATTTTGCTCCAAAATTTGGAGTTCCCGGTCCTGCCGAAAGCACACGTGCCTGCGACGAATTGGTTTTGGGCTATCAATATTTGGCTGCGGAACTTTTATTGCGCTTTAATCAGCGAAAAATTGCCGGCTTAGAAAAAAATCCCGGAAAAATTGTTTTTGTCTATAAGCCAAACGTGAATGAAGCGGATGCCGTAAAAAATCCAAATCTCCGTCTTGAAAACCGGATTCTTTCTAAAACTCTTGTTGCTTCGGCTTCGGCGGCATTTAGAGCGTTTGCTGAAAATTTTGCGGCTTCAGTTTGCGAATCGGACGACGTTATTCCAATTTTGGTTGAATGTGATTCTTCTAACGAGCTTTCAAAAAACGACAGTTCTTTTATGGCCTGGCTTTGCGAATATCTTTCTAAAATTGACGGCTTAAAAAAGGAACTTTCTGCAAAACAGAAAGTGAGCTGGATAAAGGCAGGAGCAAAAGTTCCCGGGGGATTTGGAATTTTTAAAAAATAGGGAAGTTCAAAAAAAATAACTGCCTGAGTTGCTTGGATTTTTTATGAGTGATTTTTTTATTTCTTGTGTGTTTAAAATTATTTTGTCGTTTATTGCAGGCTTTATTTTTGGCCTGGAACGAAAATTTCGCCAGCAGGTTGTTGGAATGCGCACTTTAATTTTAATCTGCTGTTCTTCGTCTATGCTTTCGATTTTGTCTGAATGGATTTCAATTCAAAGTGGAGCGGCGGACACTGCGCGTATTGCTGCCGGTGTAATCAGCGGAATTGGTTTTTTAGGCGCCGGCGTAATTATGAAAACCGGACTCAACGTAAAAGGTTTGACTTCGGCGGCTGTTATTTGGGCGGACTCGACAATCGGGCTTTGTATTGGAGAAGGTCTTTATATTCCTTCGTTTTTTCTTTTGGCTGTTTTTATTCTGTCGCTGGTCTTGCTCGAAAAGATTGAAAAAAGATGGTTTCCGGCAGGACGCTCAAAATCGCTTCATCTTACTTTTAATGTCGGAAAAATGGACATGGCGCATTTGCGGAAAGTTGTTGTTGAAACAGGTTTTGTGATTAACGATGTGAATATTACACAGCTGCTCGAAACAGAGCAGACAATTGTCCATTATTCTGTGAGCGCTCCAAAAATCAACGACTATTCAAAATTTATTGATGAATTGAATAAGGTTGCGCCTCTTTTGGAAGTTTCGATTACAGGTTGATAAATGCGAATTAAAGCAATTGCGAATGATTGAATAAACTTTTTTAATCGCCTAGAATAATCTGTTATGCAATTTGATAATCCGTTAATTGTTCAAAGTGACAGAACTCTGCTTCTTGATGTACATGCTCCGCGCGCAGCCGAATGCCGCAATGCGCTGATTCCCTTTGCCGAACTTGAACGGTCTCCCGAACATTTGCATACTTACCGTTTAACTGCGCTTTCTTTGTGGAATGCCTCCGGCGCAGGCTTTAAACCAGAACAGGCGATTGGTGTTCTTAAAGAATTTTCCCGTTACGATGTGCCGCAGTCTGTCGAGCAGTGGATTTTGGAAACTGCCGGCCGTTTTGGAAAACTTCGTCTTGTTCAAGGTCCGAAAATTGAAGTTCCTTTGACTGCGGCTAACCCTGAAGGCAAAAAAGACCCTAAACAGATTACGGAAGAATATTTGTATTTGGTGACGGAAAGTTCTCTTGTTTACCGCGAAATTGCCGCCTGCAGCGTTGGAAAAAAAATGCTGACTGAGTGTCAGTACGAAGAGCCTTCCGGAATAAGCGAAGATAAAAAAGTAAAGGTTTCCGAAAACGAAAAACACAACTGCTTTATGCTGCATTTGACCGACCGTGGAACTGTAAAACAGGACTTGCTGAGACTTGGCTGGCCTGTAAAAGACGACGTTCCTCTGGCAGAAGGCGAACCATTGGAAGTGAACCTTCGGAAAGTGACGAATTCTGGGCGCCCTTTCGAACTTCGCAATTACCAAAAAGAAGCGGCTGTGGCTCTTGTTGGCGACAAAGGTCCTGGAACCGGGTTTGGCACTATTGTTCTTCCTTGCGGGGCAGGAAAAACAGTTGTCGGCATGACGGTAATGGATTTATTAAAGACCAGCACGCTGATTATTACGACAAATATTTCTGCTGTGCACCAGTGGATTGAAGAACTTGTCGATAAAACCGACCTTCCGCGCGATATGATTGCAGAATATACTGGAGAAAACAAAGTTATAAAGCCTGTTACCGTTGCAACTTATCAAATTTTAACATGGCGGCCGGAAAAAGACGGACCTTATCCGCATTTTGCGCTTTTTAGGCAGCGCAATTGGGGGCTTATAATTTACGACGAAGTGCACATGCTTCCGGCTCCTGTTTTTCGCGTGACGGCAGAAATTCAGGCGATTCGTCGTGTAGGACTTACTGCGACTTTGGTGCGCGAAGACGGATGTGAAGGAAACGTTTTTAGCCTTGTTGGTCCAAAACGCTACGATGTTCCGTGGAAAGACCTTGAAGCTACGGGCTGGATTGCTTCTGCCGAATGTATTGAGTTGCGTCTGGATTTGAGCAGCGAAAAAGAGCTTGAATATGCAGTTTCTCCTCTAAGAAAAAAACATCGGATTGCAAGCGAAAATCCCGAAAAATATAAAATTGTTGAAAAACTCGTAAAAGAGAATCCCGAAGACAAAATTCTGATTATTGGGCAGTATCTGGAACAGCTTGGCGAAATTGCAAAAATGCTGAAAGTGCCTGTCATAACTGGAAAAACTCAAAATGAAGAGCGCGATCAGATTTATGCGAAATTCCGGTCTGGTGAAATTCGTGTTCTGGTTGTTTCAAAAGTTGCAAATTTTGCAATTGATTTGCCAGACGCAAGCATGGCAATTCAAGTGAGCGGAACTTTTGGAAGCCGTCAGGAAGAAGCGCAGCGTCTTGGCAGAATTCTGCGTCCGAAAGAGCGAAAAAGCCGTTTTTTTACGCTGATTACGCGGAATACGGTCGAGGAAGACTTTGGTTCTAATCGTCAGAAATTTCTGGCGGAACAAGGATATGCTTACCGCGTCGTGAGAGTTTCCAATTCAACAGAACTGGTGCTTTCAGATTGCTGTAATTAAAAAATGCGGTTGTTGAGCTGAACGGATTTATGCCGTCAGAAACATCAAAAAAAACATACTTTTTGAGGGGGAATAAAATGATAAAAGTTGATCCTAAGGTTCAGAGAATAATTGACTGGAGAGAAAGTTTTATTACTTTGCCGGATAATCACTTTTTTGAGCTTATTAGAATGTATTTGGGCGAAATTCATTCCCCGTTCAACAAACAAAAGCTTATTGAACAGCTCGGCGCATTTTTGAGAAAAGAAGAAAACCGCCGCACAATCATAAATTTGCTGTCTGAAAGCGATATTTTAATTCTTGCCGCTGTTTATTATATTCCAAATGCGACAACCGAAAAACTTTCCAATTTTTTTGACAAAACAATCAATTTTGCAAAACTTTATGAAAGGCTTTTGAATCTTGAAGAAAGGCTCTTGATTTACCGCCACGGCGACAAAAATACGCGCAAAACCCTGATTTCGTTAAATCCTATGCTCGAAGATGAAATTCTTCCGCTTCTCAGCAAAAAAATTCTCTTGCCATTGCCTGTTCTCGAAACTCGAAACGAAGAAGTTCCTCCATCGCTTACGCCGGAAAAGCTTGCTGCCTTTGTAAATTTTGTCTGCACAAATCCAGGACTTTGCAAGGCGGACGGAACTATAAAAAAACGCGATTGCGAAAAACTTGAAGAAATCTTCGGTTCTGGAACTGCGCCTGTTTTTCAGCATATTTTTACTGCTTTTATAAATCTTTCGCTCGTAAAAGAAGATTTGAACGGTTATGAAATCGACAGTGCAAGGCTAAAATCTTTTGCCGGGCTTGACGAAAAACTTCAGTACGCTTATTTATGCGTTGCTGGAATTGGACGCTTTAGCCGCACCTCTCTTATGAGCCAGGCAAAACTTCTTCTCGAAACCGCAAATTCTCTGCCGGCGACAGGTTTTGCGCGCACCAGCGTTTTAAGAACGGCATTTTTGCTTTTTGAAAAAGAACCTTCTGCATTTTCTTCGTCGGAACGTGCTTTTGGAGGAGGTCGTTTTAATTCGATTTTGGCACGCGCTCAGGGAGAAGATGAAAATTCCTCTTCAAATTCGATTTTGGAAAATCCGTCTGCGGTTATGGACAGACTCTGCGACAGCGCCGCAATGTTTGGAATTTTGCAGGAATACGGAAAGGACGAAAACGGCGAAACTGTTTTTGTAAAAGGCGGAATTCTTTTTAAGAAGACAGTTTCTGGCGCAGGAATTGGAGCTGAGCCTGAGCTTCCTAAAGTTTTGAATATTGATCCAGCCTTTAATGTTACGGTTTTTCCGGGGCTTCCTCTGAAAGAGCTTTTACCGCTTATGAGAATTATGGACTTAAAGCAGTTTGATACTGCCGCGGTTTTTGAAATTACCAGAAAATCCATAATGCGCGCTTTGGACAGCGGTTTTGGCGAAAAAGAAATTTTAGAAATTATAAAGAAATTCTGCGCTTATGAACTTCCGGAAAATCTTCTTGTGAGCATTGAGGACTGGAGCAATTCATATTCTTCTGCGAATTTGTACAAAGGCTATGTTCTAAAAGTTGATGAAAAAAGCACAGTCTTGGTTCAGAACAATCCTTCGATCTCTCCAAAAATTTCTAAAATTATTGCACCCGGCGCATTTTTGCTGAATGTTGCTTCGGACGAAGAAGCGCAAAACCTGATAAAAGAGAGCGGACTGGACTTTATCGGAAGCATTCAGACGCCAAAAAGCGAATTTTCCGGACCGGCTTTTCCTGTTTTTGAAATAAACAGAACAGCCGGCAGCGCGCTTTTGGGCGGCGGAACAGCACAGCTTAGGAGCGGAGCAATTTCTGAAAGCGATGGAAGCGACAGTTACGGAGTTATAACTACGGACGAGGAAAGAAAAGAGCATTTTGATATGCTCCGCGGACTTTTGGACAAAATGGCGATTACTCCGGAGCAGAGGGAAGGGCTTTTGCTCAGAATAAACAGAAAAATTATTTTGACTCCCCAGCAGCTCAATGCAGACAGCGTAAAACTCGAACAAATTGAAGCGAACGGAATGGATTATCAGGGAAAAGTTCATGTTGCGGAAAGCGCGATTACTCAGAATATGATGCTTGAACTTGAATACGACGACAAAAAAATGCCGGACGGACTGGCAGTAATTGTCGGAACTCCAGTTTCTGTAGAAAAAAATCCGGTGGACAGCGTTGTTCATCTTGTCGTTGAGCCTGAACACGAAGAAAGAGCTTTTTCTCTCGGACAGGCACGCAACGTAAAGCGGATCCGCGGTTCGGTTTTAAGATAAATTGAAAAATTGTCCGTACGGCAAAATAAAAAAATGTTTTTTTTGTGCGGAGATTTTTTGTTTGACCGGAAAACTTAGCCCGGATCGCCACGGAAAGACCGGACGAGCGGAGCGAAGGAGGACTTGCAGTAAGAGCCGGATAAGACGGAAAATTGCGCTCCAAAATAAAAACTGACAAAATTTCAAAAATCTGTTACTCTTTATAAGAACAAAATTTTACTGAAAACGGACACAAAAAATGATTTCTGGAATTTTAATCGAAGGTTTTATTTACGGCATTATGGTTTTGGGCGTTTTTATGACTTTTCGCGTCCTTAACTTTTGCGACATGACGGTTGACGGTTCTTTTCCGATGGGCGCGTGTATTCTTGCTGCATGCCTTACTCACGGGATTTCGCCTTCTTGCGCGCTTGTGATTGCTTTTTGTGGCGGCGCGGCTGCCGGTCTTTTTACCACTTTGATTTATTCAAAACTGCGGATTCCTGATCTTTTAGCCGGAATTCTGGTTATGACAATGCTTTATTCCGTGAACTTGCGGATTATGTCGAACCAGGCAAATGTTTCTTTGTTGCGGCTCAATACGATTTTTAAAAGTCTTTCCAGGGCTTTTCCTGCTGCCGGCGACTGGTCAATCGTGATTTTTGTTGCGGTTTTTGTCGCAATCCTTACTTTTTTGCTCAACACTTTTTTTTCTACAGATTTTGGCTTGACGATGGGCGCTTTAGGTTCTAATCCGCAGATGGTGATTAGCCAGGGAGTTGATCCGCGTTTTGTGCGTGCTGTTGGGATTTGCCTTGGAGACGCAATGGCCGCTCTTTCTGGAGCGATGTTTGCAATGTATCAGGGATTTGCCGATGTTGGAAGCGGAACTGGAGTTGTGGTTTCGGGGCTTGCTTCTCTTATGCTTGGTGAATTTTTGATTCGTTCAAACAAAATCGGCTGGCAGACTTTCCGCGTAATTCTCGGTTCAATTTTGTACCGCGCGCTTATGTACGTTGCCCGGCGTTATGGAAGCGCTGTTGGACTTGGTCCGAACGACTTAAAGCTTATTACCGGACTTTTAATAATAGTCTGCCTGATAATTTCAAAAACGAATATTAGCGCATATTTTAAAGAACACTTAAAAAGGCCTTCTGTAAGCTGAAAATTGGGAGAAACATTAAAGGCCAATAAAAACTTTGCCTAAACTTCATTATGGGAGAAAACGATGCTTGAATTAAAAGATATTGGAATTACATTTAATGCGCATTCGCCGGACGAAAACAAAGCTTTGTCGGGAATAAATTTAAAAATTAACCGCGGAGATTTTATAACTGTAATTGGTTCAAACGGAGCCGGAAAATCAACTCTTTACAATATAATTGCAGGAACTTTAAAGCCGACCACCGGGAAAATTTTTCTTGAACAGAACGGCGCTGTCCGTGATATAACCGGTGATCCTGAATACAAGCGCGCCCGCTACATTGGACGCATTTTTCAAAATCCTCTTTTGGGAACAGCCGGAAAAATGAAGCTTGAAGACAATATGGTGATTTCCAGCAAAAAAGGAAACAAAGGCTTAAAAATTTCGCTGAATAACCGTCTTCGCGAGCAGTTCCGCGAACAGCTTAAAGAGCTCAATATGGGACTCGAAAACCGCCTAAACGACAATGTTGAACAGTTTTCCGGCGGCCAGAGACAGGCTCTTACGCTTTTGATGGCGGTTATGAGCAAGCCGGATCTGCTTTTGCTTGATGAGCATACTGCCGCCCTCGACCCGGCAAATGCCGACCTTGTAATGCAGCTTACTCTCAAATTTACACGCGAAATGGGACTTACAACGATGATGGTTACTCATAATATGCAGCACGCGCTCGATTACGGAAACCGCCTCATCATGATGCACAAAGGGCAGATAATTCTGGACATAAACGGCGAGCAGAAAAAAAATCTTACAATGGAAGACTTAATCGCCCAGTTTAAAAAAATACAGGTTTCAAACGACGCATTGATGCTTCAGTAAAATTAAAAAAAACGCAAAAAAAAATTCTTCTTGACATAATGTTTCTATTTATAGTAACATTGTGGAGTAATCACTTTTTTGGAGGAATTTTATGAAACTCGTAAATAAGATTGTTTTTTCTGCAATTGCTGCGGCCTTGCTTTTTGGAACTCTTTCATGCTCAAAAAAATCAGCAAAGTCTGAGAAAAAAGTAAAGATTGGAATTGCAAAAATCGTTCAGCACGTTGCTTTGGATTCTGTTGAACAGGGCATTATCGATTATTTAAAAGATAACGGAGTTGATGCGGAATACGACTTGCAGAATGCAAACGGCGATGTAAACACAGCCGCACAGATTGCGCTCAAATACAAGGACGAAAATGTGGATGTTGCCGTAGGAATTGCAACTCCTGTAGCGCTCGCCCTTGCAAATTCAATAAAAGATATTCCTGTAGTATTTGGAACAATTACAGATCCTCTCGGCGCTGGACTTGTAACAACTCTTGACCACGGCGAAGGAAACGTTACCGGCATGAGCGACGCGATTCCGACAGAACAGCACATTGCGCTTTTTAAGGAAATTGCCGGAATCAAGACACTTGGCTACATCTACACATCGAGCGAGGCAAATTCCGTTTCTTCCCTCGAACTTGTAAAAAATGCCTGCCAGAAACTCGGACTTAACCTTGTGACTCAGTCAATTACAAATTCAAGCGAAGTAAAACAGGCGGCAGAAACAATCGTAGACCGCGTTGACGGAATTTATCTTACAACAGACAATACCGTTTTTAGCGCCCTTTCCAGCCTTATTCAGGTTTTTGAAAAGGCAAAAAAGCCGATTTTCTCCGGGGACGTGACTGGCGCAATGAACGGCGGATGTGTAATCGCTTCCGGATTTAACTATTACAAGGCTGGCCGTGCAACCGGCGAAATGGTTCTTCAGATTTTGAACGGCAAAAAACCGTCAGAACTTCCAGTCCGCTTTATGACAGAGCCAGAAGATTTTGACCTTTTGTTTGACCTGGATGCGGCAAAAAACTGCGGAATCGAAATTCCTAAAAAATATCTCGACACAGCAAGCATGATTTTTGAAAACGGAAAGCTTATCCAAAAGTAAAAAATCTGCAAAAAGCTAATTAGCCCAAATGTCGAGTTTTGATAAGAACAGTAATTTAAGTGTCATTCCCGTGCTACGACACTGCGATGTTTACGCAGTAAACTCGGTCAGGAATCTGTTGGAAATTTTCAATTGATTATCGGATCAAGCCCGATAATGACATTAAATTATAAAACTCGAAATTAAGGGTAATTAAGAAGATTTTCTAAAGTCTGATTTACACCAAGTTCCTGTAAAATTTTGCAGGAACTTTTTTTTGCGCCGGCTTCCTCTTCAAAGCCGGATTTTTTTATTGCGCGGATCATAAGGTTTTTTGGAGTGCCTTCGTCGTCAATAAATTCAACCATCTGCACTTTGTATCCGGAATTTTCCAAAAGCTCGCCACGGACAGCATCCGTAACAAGCGCAGAAAAACGCTCTTTTATAAGCCCGTATCTTAAAAGAGGTTCAAAAATCGAATTTTCACCGGCTTTATTTTTTTTAAGCTGCAAATTTATTTCGTGCTGGCAGCAAGGCACAGAAAGAATCGCAGACGCGCCTTTTTTTATTGCGTAGCTTAAGGCGTAGTCGGTCGCAGTGTCGCAGGCGTGCAGGGTGATTATAATGTCCGGTTTTTTGTCCTCTCCAAATTCAGCAATGTCGCCGACCGCAAAGCTCAAATTTTTAAGGCCAAGCTCGTCCGAAAGTCTTGAGCAGTATTCAATTACGTCTTTTTTTAAATCCAGCCCGAAAATTTTGCACGGAACTTTTAAAATTTCAGTCAAAAAATACTGAACTGCAAACGTCAGATAGCTTTTTCCAGAGCCAAAATCAACGACGCTCAGTTCTCCGCCAGCTTTTTTTGCCAAAACTTCGAGAGCCGCGTCCTTAAAAATTTCCAAAAAACGGTTAATTTGCCGGAATTTGTCGTATTTTGCCGCAATAACCCTGCCTTCCGCCGTCATAATTCCGAGCCGCGCCAAAAACGGAACAGGTTTTCCCTCCGGAAGAATGTAATTTTTCTTTTTGTTAAAAGATTTTCCGGTTAAAAGATTTTTGTATGGAATTGGGCGTTCCCCTGCCGGGTCGGGTGTTCCACCGTTGTCATTGCCTTCGGCAACGCCTTGCGGCGCGGTTCCACCCCCTAACGCATTTTTGTCTTTTATTTTTTTTACAAGACGGGTAACTTCGCCTTTTTTGTTTGCAAGAAGCGTAATTTCTTCGGTTTCTGTGCGTTCAATGCAGTTTTTAAAATTTGCAGGAACGTTTTTTTTGATAAATTCTATAGCTTCCTCGGCGTTCATTTTTTTATGAAAAACCTGGGTTTTTGTGTAAAATTCGGCAAGATAGAGATTTTGCGCCAGTTTCGAAGAAACAGAAAGTTTAATTTTTACCCGGATATAAGAATTTTCCGGGTTGTCATTTGTTTTTTTTGCAGGTTTAGAAAGTGTCGCGGATAAAAGCATAGCTTGTATTTTATCCAAAAAGCGTCAGCGATGATAGCAGCGCGAAGCGTTCCTGAGGGCGTAGCGCTCAGGAATGGAGGCGAAAGCCGGAACTGCGGCCGTAGCGACCCGCAAGGCGGGGGACGCCCAAAACTGAGAAACAAAAAATGTTTCTCAAAGGACTGTATTTTTAATGTCGTTTTGCGGTATAGTATTTATATGGGAAAAATTATTGTTTTTGTTAATCAGAAGGGTGGCGTTGGCAAAACAACTTCTGCCATAAACATTGGAGCGTATATTGCAAAGGCAGGAAAAAAAGTTCTGCTTGTTGATTTTGACTCTCAGGGAAATATGTCCAGTGGCGTTGGCGCAAAAAAAGATAAACCTACGATTTATGAGCTTCTTGCCGGTCAATGTGCTTGTGAGCAGGCTGTAAAAAATACTCCGGTTGAAAATCTCGACGCAATCACCGCAGATACAGACCTTTCTGGCGCTGCAATCGAGCTTGTTGATGAAGAAAACCGTGAATTTTTCTTAAAAAAGGCGCTTGAGCCGCTTAGAGAAAAATATGACTTTATTCTTATCGACTGTCCTCCGTCGCTCGGAATTTTAACTCTTAACGGACTTGCCGCCGCAGATTCTGTAATTGTTCCTATGCAGTGCGAATATTTTGCT
>NZ_DLLH01000043.1:49954-82932 GCF_002476655.1 Treponema sp. UBA7567 | reverse complement strand
TTTCCTTCTTTTGTAACATGTGCCGACATTATCAAAACGCTGTCGCGGCTTTTTACCCAGCCTGTAAGTTCATTTGCGCAGAATTTAAGCTGATTTATTGTTCCTGGAACAATTCCTGCTTCAACCGAATAAACCGTCTGAATCGAATCTATTACTACAAAAAGAGGATTTATGGCAGAAAGAGCATCTTTTATATCTTCTAGCCTCATTGTGCATAAAATTTCAATTCCTTTTGCGTCCAGATTCAATCTGTCTGCACGGCCTTTTAACTGGCCCGCGCTTTCTTCTCCAGAAACATAAAGAACTTTGCCGTATTTTTTTGCAATTGCCGCCGCTGTTTGAATCATAAGCGTAGATTTTCCAATCCCCGGTTCTCCGCCAATTAAAATTGCGCTGCGTTTCATTGCTCCGCCGCCTAGAACACGGTCAAATTCGCCAATTTCTGTCGAAATGCGTGCGTTTTCTTGAGCAGTTACATTTGCTAGAGGAACAGGCTTAATTTTTTCTGTTGCGTTCTTTCCAAAAGCGGCTGCTGTTGAGTTTGGGTCGGAAATACATTCTTCCAAAGTATTCCATGAACCGCATTCCGGGCAGCGGCCAAGCCAAGTCGGCTGTGTGTAGCCGCATTCCGAGCATTTATAGATAGTGATTGATTTTTTCTTTGCCATGTTTTTTATTCTATCGAATTTTTACTTAAAAATATCAAAATTTTATTAAAATCGACAATTTTTTTTATAAAAGTACTAGACATATTTTTTATTACGAATTATATTTATCTCAGCTTGTAAAAAAGCTGATAAACTCTCTCCGATGTCCAGCTTGCTGGACGGCAGGGTTCGCTGAAAACGTTGTCTTCGGCGGACCCTGTTTTTTTTGTTTTAAATGATTTTCTTTTGTTTTTGCGGTAATTAAGCTTTTTTTAGAGTTACCGCAAAAAAATTAAATTTTACTGATTTACTATGGTTCCGGCTGGTACGGATTTTATAATCCAGGTGTTTCCGCCGATTACAGCGCCTTTTCCGATTATTGTTTCTCCGCCGAGGATTGTTGCATTCGCGTAAATTGTTACATTGTCTTCAATTGTTGGATGCCGTTTTTTGTTCTGGTAATTTTTCTTTACGCTAAGGGCGCCAAGTGTTACGCCTTGGTAGATTTTTACATTTTTTCCAATAACGGTAGTTTCGCCAATTACAATTCCTGTTCCGTGGTCAATAAAAAAACTTTCGCCAATTTCTGCTCCAGGGTGGATGTCAATTCCTGTTTTTCCGTGAATATATTCGCTCATAATTCTTGGAATTACAGGAACTCCGCATTTGTGAATGTAGTGGGCGAGTCTGTAGACAACGATGGCTTCAAGTCCTGGATATGAAACTATTACCTCTTCATCGCTTTTTGCCGCAGGGTCGCCTTCAAAAAGCGCGATTACATCAAGGTGGATAAGGCGGCGAATGTCTGGCAACGCTTCTATTAAGCCAAGAGATGTTTTTTCTGCTTTTTCGTAATATCCGGATTTTTCGAGGTCTTCTGCGGAAATACTTTCGTTGCGGACTGTTCTTTCGTAAACTAGGGCTTTTTGAATTTCTTTTGTAAGCATATTTACGATTTTGTTGACGCGCTCGCCAGTTACGTAGCGTAAATTGTGACGGTCAATGTCTTCTGCGGTTCTGTAGCCTGGGAAGACAAGGCATTGTAACTCGTTTATTACAGAAACAACGTTTTCTCTGTTTGGAAAACTGTTTATTCCTTCGCCGTTTATACCGCCGACTTCTTCGTACGATTCTAGAATCTTGTCAACCAGTTTGTGCATATCCATTGGGCTTCCCCTAAAAAAAATATTACGTTAGAAAACTAGCATAAAATTCAAGAAAATACTATATTTTTTAGAAATGAATTATTTTGCTCTTGACGAAAAATTGTATGTTCTATACACTTCTATAACACGTCATTGTTGACCTGCTCTTGTAGCTCAGTAGGCAGAGCACATCGTTGGTAACGATGAGGTCAGCGGTCCGATTCCGCTCGAGAGCTAGAAGCTAACGCTTAATAAGCATTTTTTTTGAAAATCTTTTTAGGAGAATATAAAAATGGGTAGCAAGAAAAAGACTTCGATTGATATTATTGCCCTTCAGTGTACAGACTGCAAACGCAAGAATTACACAACAACTAAGAATCGCAAAAATATTACTGGCAAACTTGAAAAGAATAAGTATTGTCCTTTCTGTCGCAAAGAAGTATTGCACAAAGAAACAAAAGCAAAATAAGCTTTTAAATTTTATATAAGGCTGTCTTTTTTTTAGACGGCTTAATATATTTTAGGTCGGTAGTTCAGTTGGTAGAGCATCGGTCTCCAAAACCGAGTGTCGCGAGTTCGAGTCTTGCCCGGCCTGTTATTAAAATTAATTTTTTATAGAGGGAAATTATGGCAAAAGCAGTTGATTTTATCAAAGAATGTGGTGCTGAACTTAAAAAGGTAGTTTGGCCAACAAAAGATGATGTAATTTCATCTGTAAAAGTTGTTGTTATTTCTTCAATTATTATTGCCGTAATTCTTGGTGCATTTGATCTTCTGTTCTCTGCTGGAATGAGTTTCCTTTTTCCTGCCGCATAAAAGAGGATTTTGGTTTATGTCTAAAAATTGGTACATAGTTCATACTTATACTGGTTATGAAAAGAAAATTCTTCGCACTGTTAATCAGATGCTTGAAGCAGGAGAATTTGATTCAAATATTATTACAGATGTAAAAGTTCCGGAAGAAGAAGTTGTAGAGATTAAAGACGGAAAAAGACACAGCAGAAAAAATATGATTCTTCCAGGATATATTATGCTGGAGATGGATTTGCCAGATTTTGGCTGGAAAGACCTTTGTGGAAAAATTCGTCATATTCAGGGAGTTACAGGTTTTGTAGGAACTAATCCTTCTGAAAGACCTCGTCCTATTTCTGCCGAAGAAGCAAAGTCTCTTCTTCTTAAAGCCGGTGAAATTAAGGGCGAGAAAAACGTTAAGATTAAACAGAATTATGCAATTGGCGATCAGGTGAAAATCACCGAAGGACCGTTTGCAACATTTAGCGGCTCGGTTGAAGAAATCGATCCTGCAAAAGGCAAGCTTCGTGTTATGGTTCAAATCTTTGGACGTGCAACACCAGTTGAAGTTGATCTTCTTCAAGTTGAAAAACTTATCTAGAATCGCATAGAATCAGCCCTGTTCTTTAATAGGGCTTTTCCTATATTTGGAAGAAATACAAGTCCGTTGGACAGAGGTATTTCGCTAGTGACTGGATTCTTTTTTTTTGAATCCAAGTCCGACACCAATTAAGGGAGCTATAAAAAATGGCTACAAAAAAGGTTACAGCTGTCATTAAATTACAGTGTCCAGCAGGATCGGCTACTCCGGCCCCGCCAATTGGACCTGCACTCGGACCTCACGGTGTTTCTGCGCCAGTATTCGTTCAGCAGTTCAATGACAGAACAAAGTCAATGGAAAAGGGACTTATTATCCCTGTAATCATTACCGTTTATCAGGATAGATCATTTACATTTATCTTGAAAACTCCACCAGCTGCTGTTCTTATTAAGAAAGCGCTCGGTCTTTCAAAAGGTTCAGGAAACCCTCTTCGTGACAAAGTAGGCAAACTTACACAAGCTCAGCTTACTGAAATTGCAACACAGAAAATGCCAGACATCAATGCAAACGACATTGAAGCTGCAAAAAAAATTATTGCCGGTACTGCACGCAGTATGGGTGTTGAAGTGGAGGCTGAATAATGAAACACGGAAAGAAATATTCTGAAGCTCTTAAAAAGTATGATCCACAGAAACACTATGCAGTTGCTGAAGCTTGCAAAGTTGTAAAAGACATCCACTTTGTAAAATTCGATGAAACTGTTGAACTCCATGTGGCTCTTCGTCTTGGAAAAAGCCAGACTGTACGTGATACATTGGTTTTCCCAAATCAGTTTACTGCAGAAAAGAAAGTTCTTGTATTCTGTCCAGAAGAACGCGCAAAAGAAGCTCTTGACGCAGGTGCAACTTACGCAGGTGCTGCTGAATATATCGACAAGGTAAAGAGCGGTTGGCTTGATTTTGATGTTGCAGTTGCTACACCAGATATGATGAAAGATGTTGGTCGTCTTGGTATGGTTCTCGGACGAAAAGGACTTATGCCTAACCCAAAAACAGGAACTGTTACAAATGACCTCGTTCATGCAATCAGCGAACTTAAAAAAGGTCGTACAGAATTCCGCGCAGACAAAGAAGGCGTAATTCACATTGCTGTAGGAAAAGTTTCTATGGATGCAGATAAAGTTGCAGAAAACGTAACAACTCTTCTTTCAGAACTTGACCGCAAAAAGCCGGCTGATGCAAAGGCTGACTTTGTACGCTCAGTATCAGTAAGCTCTTCAATGGGTCCTGGTGTTTGGGTAGATGTTAAGGAGGAGGCATAATCTATGGCTATTCTTGCTAAAAAACTCCAGCCTGCTAAAACAGCAGCTATCGAAGAAACAAAAAAAGTTTTTGCTGATTATAATGACTTCATCTTTACAGAATATCGTGGTCTTACAGTAGAACAGATTTCGGCACTTCGTGACAAACTTCGTGAACACGAAGCTCCAATGAAGGTTGTAAAGAATAACTTCGCTCGCGTTGCTTTTGAAGAAATGAAAATCGACAACGTTTCTGACTATCTTACAGGCCCAACAGCCGTTGTAATGGCAAAAGAAGACAGTAACGAAGCTGCAAAAGTTCTTTATGATTTTGCAAAAGACGCTCCTGCTCTTGTAATCAAGGGCGGATATATTGGCAATGAAATTTACGATCAGGCTAAAATGGAAGCTTATTCTAAGGTTCCTGGAAAGAAACAGCTTATCGCAATGCTCATGTCTGCAATCAATGGCCCAGTTCAGAAACTCGCTGCTACTTTGCAGGCTTATGTTGATAAAAAATCACAGGAAGGTGGAGCAGCTCCGGCAGAAGAAGCAAAAGCTGAGTAAGCACTTTGCAATTCTTGTGAAGCAAGGTCAGGCTTCATAGCTGTCGACTGTCCTTGCAAAAATATAAAATTGCGGAATAACGGTTCAGTTTGTTCCGCCCGCAATTAAACCTGAGTTAAATCAAAATGATTTAACATGCCTATTTAGGAGAAGATAATATGGCAGCAATCACACAGGATCAGATCCTCGACGCAATCGCAAACATGACAGTTCTCGAAGCTTCAGAACTCGTTAAAGCAATGGAAGAAAAATTTGGTGTTACAGCAGCAGTTGCAGTAGCAGCAGGTCCAGCAGCTGGTGGAGCGGCAGCAGAGGAAGAACAGACAGAATTCACAGTAACTCTCGAAGGCTTCGATGCAGCTAAAAAGATTGCAGTTATCAAAGCAGTTAAAGAAGCTCTCGGACTCGGTCTTGGTGAAGCTAAAACTTTGGTTGAAGGCGCACCAAAAACACTTAAAGAAGGTGTTTCTAAGGCTGAAGCTGATGAACTCATCAAGAAAATGGAAGAAGCTGGTGGTAAAGCTTCTAAAAAATAAGTCAGTTTCGGTTAAACCGGATTACTTAAAAAAAGTCGCATAAACGACATTCACATTAAATGCTTACGTTTAGAGTTAATAAAATGTTGGCTTCTAAATGTAAGCTTTTAGTGTCTAAAGTGGATTTTAGAAAGTCCAAAAATATGATATTAGCATCATCGCCAGATGATGTTTTTTGCCGTAGACCCGGCATATAGCTTTTTAATTTTGTGCTGTATCTTTAATTTCAGTATGTCATACGGATTTTTTGATATGTAGCAATTTTAATAAGTAAAGTCCCTCATAGGAGAACTAGATGTTCGCCAAAAGCAGAACCATCAATCGTCAGTACTTCGGAAAAAATATCCAAAACTTTATGGAAATTCCGAACCTTATCGACATTCAGCTTTCATCTTACGAAAGTTTCCTGCAGAAAGAAAAGCTGGATAACAATGAGCCTCTTGAAAACAAAGGTCTTCAGGAAGTATTTGATTCAACTTTCCCAATCGAAAGTCCAGACGGCAATATGTCGCTGGAATATGAATTTTACAAACTCGAAGAAGAAAATATTAAGTTTACAGAACTTCAGTGTAAACAGAAAGGATTGACTTATTCTGTTCCATTAAAGGCAAGAATCAACCTTAATTTTAAGGATACAGGCGCAATTCTTCAGAAAGATATATATATGGGCGATATTCCGCTCATGACAGACCGCGGTACTTTTATCGTAAATGGCGCTGAACGCGTTGTAGTTTCTCAGATCCACCGTTCGCCAGGTGTAATTTTTAATCACGAAAAAGGCGTTTATTCATCTCGCATTATTCCTTACCGTGGTTCTTGGCTTGAATTTGAAATTGACCAGAAAAAAGATTTGATTTATGCAAAAATTGACCGCAAAAAGAAAATCTTGGGAACAATTTTCCTCCGCGCACTTGGTTTTTCAACTCGCGAAGAAATCATTGACCAGTTCTACGAAACAGAAACAGTAGCTGTTGACGCTGCAAAAAAAGAAGAGCTCGTAGACAAAGTTCTCGCACGTGCCGTAAAAATTAAAAATGAAGATGGAGAAGAAAAAATTCTTCTTCGCGCAGGTTCAACTCTTCACATGCACGAAGTTGACGATCTTATTTCTCAGAATGTAAAAGAAATCACAATCATTCTTTTTGATGCACGTAAAAAGAAAGGCAACAAAGATGAGCACAATCCTTCGCTTGACAGCAGAATGATTATCAACTGTTTTGAACGCGAAGATATGAAGTACACAAAAGAAGGCGCTTCTGACGAAGAACCAACTCTTGAAGATGCTCTTACAGCGGTGTTCTCTATTTTAAAACCAGGCGAACCAATGGCTGCCGAAGCTGCAAAGAACGAACTTGAAGGCATGTTCTTCAACATTCGTCATTATGACCTTGGACGCGTTGGCCGCTATAAGTTGAATAAAAAATTCGACATTTATTCAGAACCTGTTGAAACTCATACTCTTGTAAAGAGCGACATCATCAATACGATGAAGCATCTTGTAAAAGTTTACATTGGAAACGAAGTTCTCGATGATATTGACCATCTTGGCAACCGTCGTATTCGCTCTGTAGGTNNATGACAAATTCTCTCAAAACAGCATTTGCCCGCATGGAGAGAATTGCAAAAGAACGCATGAGCTTAAAAGAAACTGAAACAATGAAGCCTCAGGATTTGATTTCGATTAAACCGATTGTGGCTGCAATCAAGGAATTCTTTGGTTCTTCTCAGCTGTCTCAGTTCATGGATCAGANNCATGGACCAGACAAACCCTCTTGCAGAACTTACTCATAAGAGACGTCTTTCAGCTCTCGGCCCTGGCGGTCTTTCCCGTGACCGTGCCGGATTTGAAGTTCGCGATGTACATTACACTCACTATGGACGCATGTGCCCGATTGAAACTCCTGAAGGCCCAAACATCGGTTTGATTGTTTCTCTTGCTATCTTTACCCGTGTAAACGAATATGGATTTCTTGAAACACCATACCGCAAAGTCGTTGACGGAAAAGCAACTGACAAAGTTGAATATCTTTCGGCAATGGACGAAGACAGATACTACATCGGTCAGGTTGCTGAAGGCATGAAGGCTGACGGTTCTTTTCCGACAGAAATGGTTTCTTGCCGTCACGTTGGCGATTATACAACTCGCAACGTAAAAGACATTCAGTACATGGACGTTTCTCCACGTCAGGTTATTTCGGTTTCTGCATCTCTTGTTCCATTCCTTGAACACGATGACGCCAACCGTGCTTTGATGGGTTGTAACATGCAGCGTCAGGGCGTTCCACTTTTATTCCCGGAGCCGCCGTTTGTTGGAACTGGTATGGAAGCAAAAGCTGCTTACGATTCTGGTGTTCTTATTAAGGCAAAACACGATGGCGAAGTTGTTTGGGTAGAAAGCGACCTTATTAAAGTTAAGGTTGACGGTTCTGATAAAATTGATGAATATCCTCTTCTTAAATATCAGAGAACTAACAACGATACTTGTAACCATCAGCGTCCTACTGTTGAAGTTGGCGAAAAAGTTAAAAAAGGCGATGTTCTTGCTGACGGTCCGGCAACTTTCAACGGAGAACTTTCTCTCGGCCGCAACCTCCTTGTTGGATTCGTTCCATGGAATGGTTACAACTACGAAGACGCTGTACTTATCAGTCGCCGCGTAGTAAAAGAAGATATGTATACTTCTATTCATATCAAAGAATTCCAGACAGAAATCCGCGAAACTAAACTTGGCCCAGAAAAAATTACCCGCGATGTTCCAAATACATCTGAAAAAATGCTTAACAATTTGGACGCAGAAGGAATTATTCGCATTGGTGCAAAAGTTCGTTCAGGCGACATTCTTGTTGGAAAAGTTACTCCAAAATCAGAAACAGAAACAACTCCTGAATTCAAGCTTTTGAACTCAATCTTCGGTGAAAAGGCAAAAGAAGTTCGCGATTCTTCATTGCGCGTTCCACATGGAATTGAAGGCGTAATTATCGATGTTCAGCGTATGAAGAGAACTGAAGGCGATGATTTGAACCCTGGCGTTGATGAAGTTGTAAAAGTTCTTATTGCAAATAAACGTAAACTTCGCGAAGGCGACAAAATGGCCGGACGTCACGGAAACAAAGGTGTTGTTGCACGTATTCTTCCAGAAGAAGACATGCCGTACTTGGCAGACGGAACTCCGCTTGATGTTTGTCTTAATCCGCTTGGTGTACCTTCACGTATGAACATTGGTCAGATTATGGAATCTGAGCTTGGAATTGTAGGCCGCTACCTCAATCAGTATTTTGAATCTCCAGCTTTCCAGACTCCTTCTCAGGAACAAATTGCTGAAAAACTTATCGAAGCAGGACTTAGTCCGGATTGTAAACAGATTGTTCGCGATGGACGCACTGGTGAACCATTTGTAAATCCGATTTTTGTTGGTGTAATCTACTTCCTTAAACTGCATCACCTTGTTGATGACAAAATGCACGCTCGTTCAACAGGACCTTATTCACTTGTTACTCAGCAGCCACTTGGTGGTAAAGCTCAGTTTGGTGGTCAGCGTCTTGGAGAAATGGAAGTTTGGGCGCTTGAGGCTTATGGCGCTGCAAACACATTGCAGGAAATGATGACGATTAAGTCTGACGATATGAATGGACGTTCAAAAGTTTACGAATCAATCGTAAAAGGTGACCCGACGGCAGCAGCTGGTGTTCCAGAATCATTTAACGTAATGGTACAGGAACTTCGCGGTCTTGCTTTGGACTTTAAAATTTATGACGCAAAGGGAAAGAGAATTGCCCTTACCGAACGCGACCAGGAACTGATTGACAAGGCAAGTTCTGGTTTCGAAAAGGAGAATGAAGATGCGTGATATTCAAGATTTTGATTCAATAAAAATAAAGCTCGCCAGCCCGGACGATATCCGCAGCTGGTCTTATGGTGAAGTAAAAAAGCCGGAAACAATCAATTATCGTACTCTCAGACCAGAGAAAGACGGACTTTTCTGTGAACGCATTTTCGGAACTACAAAGGAATGGGAATGTTACTGCGGAAAATTTAAGTCAATTCGCTACAAGGGCGTAATCTGCGACCGTTGCGGTGTTGAAGTTACTCACTTTAAGGTTCGCCGTGAGCGCACTGGCCATATTGAGCTTGCTGCACCGGTAAGCCATATTTGGTACTATCGCTCTGTTCCAAGCCGCATGGGACTTTTGCTTAATATGCAGGTTGCCCAGCTTCGTTCGGTTCTTTATTACGAAAAATATATTGTAATTGATCCGGGCGACACAGAGCTCAAGAAAGGACAGCTTCTTTCGGAAGATGAATACAACGAAGATGTTGAGCGCTATGGACAGGAATTCACAGCGGGAATGGGCGCAGAAGCAATTAAAACAATGCTCGAAAACCTTAATCTTGATGAGCTTGCTGCTGAGCTCCGCGAAAAAATGCGCGAAAAGGGAACAAAAACAGACAAGCGCCTTCTCAAACGCATTCAGATTGTTGAAGATTTCCGTTCTTCAGGAAACAAGGCTTCTTGGATGATTTTGGACGTTATTCCAGTAATTCCGCCTGATCTTCGTCCTATGGTTCAGCTTGATGGCGGACGTTTTGCAACATCAGACTTGAACGATCTTTATCGCCGTGTAATCAACCGCAATAACCGTCTTAAAAGACTTATGCAGCTTTCGGCTCCGGATATTATCATCCGCAACGAAAAACGTATGCTTCAGGAAGCAGTTGATGCTTTGTTTGACAATTCAAAACGCAAGCGGGTTGTAAAAGGCGCTTCAAACAGACCTCTCAAATCAATCAGCGATATGCTTAAAGGTAAACAGGGACGTTTCCGTCAGAACCTTCTTGGTAAGCGCGTAGACTACTCTGGCCGTTCGGTAATCGTTGTTGGTCCGGAACTTAAGCTTTGGCAGTGCGGTCTTCCGACAAAGATGGCTCTTGAATTGTTCAAGCCATTTATAATGAAGAAACTTGTTGATAAGGACATTGTTCTCAACATCAAAAAAGCAAAAACTCTTGTTGAACAGGAAGCTCCTGAAGTATATGCGATTCTTGATGAAGTAGTACGCGAACATCCTGTAATGCTTAACCGTGCTCCTACTTTGCACCGTCTTGGTATTCAGGCATTTGAACCTGTCCTTGTTGAAGGAAAGGCACTCAAGCTTCATCCTCTCGCATGTAAGGCTTTTAACGCCGACTTCGACGGAGACCAGATGGCTATTCACGTTCCTCTTACACAGGCTGCTCAGATGGAATGTTGGACTTTGATGCTTTCTGCGCGCAACCTTCTTGACCCTGCAAACGGAAATACAATTGTTTATCCATCGCAGGATATGGTTCTTGGTATTTACTATATGACTTCAGTAAAACCAAATGCAAAGGGAACAGGAAAACGCTTCTCAAATGATGATGAAGTTACAATGGCTGCAGAAGACGGATATATCGAATGGAATGCCGAAATTAAGGTGCCAGCACCGATAGATTCGTTTAACGGCGACTTTAAACAGGGTGATTTAATCACAACTACAGCAGGACGTATTCGTTTTAACGCGGAAATGCCTGACGGTGTAGGATTTGTAAACCAGCGCATGGGCGACAAAGATCTTCGCAAGATGATTGAAAAAGTTTATCACACAAAGGGCGCATGGCTTACAATTCAGATGCTTGATGCCGTAAAGGCATGCGGTTATCACAACGCAACATTCTTTGGTGCAACTCTTTCTATGGAAGATATTCTTATTCCAGAAGAAAAGAAACCGATGGTTGACGAAGCAAATAAACAGGTTGAAGAAATTGTTGGCCAGTATTCTCGCGGTGTAATTACAGCAGATGAACGCTACAATAAAGTAACTGATATTTGGGCTCGTACAAACGAAAAATTGACAGAAATCATGTACGACAAGCTTCAGAAAGACAAGAACGGATTCAACACAATCTATATGATGGCTGATTCCGGTGCCCGCGGTTCTAAAAAACAGATTTCTCAGCTGGCTGCAATGCGTGGCTTGATGGCTAAACCTAACGGCGACATCATTGAATTGCCTGTAAAATCAAACTTCCGCGAAGGTCTTTCGGTTATTGAATACTTTATTTCTTCAAACGGTGCCCGCAAAGGTCTTACAGATACTGCGCTTAAGACAGCCGATGCCGGTTACATGACCCGTCGTCTTGTTGATGTTGCTCAGGATGTTGTTGTTAATCTTGAAGACTGCGGAACAATCAACGGTATTGAATATTCTGCAATCAAAAATGGAGACGAAATTCTTACTCCGCTTTCAAAGAGAATTGCAGGTCATTTCTCTATTGAGCGTGTAATTCATCCTGTAACTGGAGAAGTTCTTTGCGAATCAAATGAATATATTACAGATGAACTTGCTAAGAAAATCGAAGATGCTGGTGTCGAAAAAGTAAAGCTCAGAACTGTTCTTACTTGTGAAGCTGAACATGGCGTATGTGTAAAATGTTATGGCAAAAATCTTGCCCGTAACAAACTTGTTGAAATCGGTGAAGCTGTCGGTGTTATCGCTGCTCAGTCAATCGGTCAGCCAGGTACACAGCTTACAATGCGTACATTCCATGTTGGTGGCACAGCCTCTAAGGAAACAGAAGACAACAAGATTGTTCTTCCTTACGATGTTCTTATCGGAACAGTTGCCGGAACTCATGTTGTTACAGACGACGGACATTGGTTGTTTACTCGTAAAGGCAGCATGATGGCGACCCGTCTTATCGACACTCTCAATGTTGAGTCGGGAGATAAGGTTGTTGTTGAAGATGAAGCACGCGTTCTTAAGGGAACAGTTCTTGTTGAAAAGAAATCTGGAAATATTACTGCTAAAGAAAACGGACACATCATTATTAAAGACGGTGTAGTTTATCTTGCAAGTAATGAACAGAAAGTTGAAATTAGCAACGGTTCAACAATTATGGTAAAAGAAGGTGACATCGTTAAGAGTGGCGATGTTATCGGTACATTCGACCCATTCTCTGAACCAATTATTGCTGAAGTAAGCGGATATATTCACTTTGACGATGTAATTCTCGGTCAGACACTTGAAGAAATTGTCGATGTAAACTCAGGAAAAACAGAGCGCCGTATCAGTGATTTGCACTTGGATGTAAAGCAGCCTCGTATTCTTATTACAGACGAAGTTGGAAATGAGCTTGGTTCATATTACTTGCCAGCGGGCGCTGTTCTTCGTGTAGAAGACAAGCAGCAGATTGAAGCAGGTAAAACTCTTGCAAGCATGCCGGTTGCCGCTGCAAAAACAAACGATATTACTGGTGGTCTTCCTCGTGTATCAGAATTGTTCGAAGCAAGAAAACCAAAAATTCCTTGCGTTCTCGCACAGATTTCTGGAACCGTTAAGTTCAAGGGAATTACTAAAGGTAAACGTGTTATTGTTGTAGAAGATGAATACGGAAAACAGTTTGAACATGTTGTTCCAATGACACGCCGTCTGTTTGTTCGTGATGGAGATCAGGTAGTTGCAGGTGAGCAGCTTTGTGACGGTGCGGCAAGTGCTCATGATATTCTTGCGATTCTCGGTGAAAATGCGCTGATGGATTACCTTATGAATGAAATTCAGGGCGTATACTCTGCACAGGGTGTAACAATTGCCGACAAACATATTGGTGTAATTGTTCGTCAGATGCTTCGCAAGGTTGAAATTGTGTCTGTTGGAGATACAAAATTTATTTATGGGCAGCAGGTTGATAAATACCACTTCCGCGAAGAGAATAGGCGTATCATTGCAGAGGGCGGTCAGCCGGCAGTTGCACGTCCAATGTTCCAAGGTATTACAAAGGCTGCTCTTGCAACAGACTCTTTTGTATCTGCATGTTCGTTCCAGGAAACAACCCGTGTTCTTACGAACGCTGCAATAAAAGGCGAAGAAGACCATCTCCGTGGTTTGAAAGAAAATGTAATTATAGGCCACAGGATTCCTGCTGGAACTGGTATTAAAGATTACAGGAACATAAAACTGTTTGATGGTTCTGATAACGACCTTGATGTTCAGATGGAAGAAGTTTTGGAACGCCGTCGTCTTGAACAGGAACGCGAAAAAGAAGCTGCGTATCCTCCTATCAATGACAGTGCTTCTGAAGAAGACTAGTCATCATCAAAATCCAGTGAATTTTTTTTTGAATAAATTTGCTGGATTTTGATAAAATTCAGTTGACCGATAGTTAAAAAATTCGGTATGATTGAATACCCTATACTTTTAAAGTGTAGTTTTGTTTGTTATTTTGACCGGGGTGCTGACCGGCATACAAATAGGAGATTAGGCGATGCCTACAATTAATCAATTGATTCGTAAGGGTAGACAGGCACTTGCAAACCAGACTAAAGCTCCCGCACTTGAGTCTTGTCCACAGAAACGTGGCGTTTGCACTCGTGTAATGACTGTTACACCAAAAAAACCAAACTCAGCTCTCCGCAAGGTAGCTCGTGTTCGTTTGTCAAATGGAATTGAAGTTACTGCATATATTCCAGGTATTGGACATAATTTGCAGGAACACTCAGTTGTTCTTATCCGTGGTGGCCGTGTAAAGGATCTTCCGGGTGTACGCTACCACATTATCCGCGGTACAAAAGATACTCTTGGTGTAGAAGGACGCAAACGCGGTCGTTCTAAGTACGGTGCTAAGAGACCTAAGGCATAATATTTAAAGGAGAATTACTATGGGAAGACATAAGAAATCAGTAAATCGTCCTATTATGCCAGACGCAAAATACAACAGCCCTGTTGTAACAAAATTTGTTTCACGCATGATGTTGGATGGAAAAAAACAGACTTGTACAAAAATCGTCTATGAAGCAATGGACAAACTTAAGGCAAAAACAAATCAGGATCCTCTTGAAGTATTCATGAAAGCTCTTGAAAATGTAAAACCATTGGTAGAAGTAAAGTCTCGCCGTGTTGGTGGTGCAACTTATCAGGTTCCGATGGAAATCAGAGATTCTCGTCGCGAAGCTTTGGCTATGCGCTGGATTATTGGCGCAGCTCGCAGCAGAAGCGGTCACGGAATGGCAGAAACTTTGGCTTCAGAACTTTTTGATGCATTCAACAATACTGGTTCTGCATATAAAAAGAAGGAAGATGTGCACAAGATGGCAGAAGCAAACAAAGCATTTGCTCACTATCGCTGGTAGTATTATTCTTGATAAAGGCCTGTCTGTAAAATCTGGCAGGTCTTTTTTTTATTTGGGTGGTTTTTTGCTGTGCAAAAATCGAGCTTTTCGGGGTTGTCATTCCTTCGGAACGGCTTCGCCGCCCCTGCAATCTCTGCCACGAAAGAAATGACATGTTGTTTTGTTAAGCTAAAGTTTTCCATGATGAAACTCCGCTTTTTTTTCTTAATTTTATGCAAAATATCAAATTATTTTACTTTTAAGTATTGAAATTATTTATAAAAAAATATATAAATATAAAACAGTCTGAATAGATATATTTAGATTAAGGGTTCTTTGAATTTTTCAGACAGACTTCAATTTTTTTTATTAAGTCTGACTTAAGCCGTAAAGTTAATTGCTATGCAATTTTCAGGCTGGGTAGCCCTAGAAGCAAAGTCTAGCGGTTTTTCTGAGGCAGACAATCCTTTGTTTGTCGGTAATTCTGAACGCCAGACTTAATTATTTGGATTTTAATCTGATGATGACAGGTGGTGTCGGAAAAATTCTTCGAAAGTTATGGAGAATTGCTTTTTTGTAACAACTTTTCATAAATCAGATAAAAATAAAATAGTGTGTATGCGAATGTGCTGTTTTCTGTACGAAAATGGTTCCATTCTGGCTTAAAGTGCATCACATAAATCATCTTTTTTAAGCCGGATAAAAGAAAGATAATTCGGCAAAGGAGAAAAACATGGCAAAGGAGAAGTTCGTTAGAACTAAACCTCACATGAACGTTGGTACTATTGGTCACGTAGACCATGGTAAGACAACACTTTCTGCGGCTATCACTACTTATTGTGCAAAAAAATACGGTGATAAGCTTTTGAAGTACGATGAAATCGACAATGCTCCAGAGGAAAAAGAGCGTGGTATTACAATCAATACACGTCACCTTGAGTATCAGTCAGACAAGCGCCACTACGCTCATATCGACTGTCCAGGACACGCTGACTATGTAAAAAACATGATTACTGGTGCTGCTCAGATGGACGGCGCAATTCTCGTAATTGCTGCTACTGACGGTGTTATGGCTCAGACAAAAGAACACCTTCTTCTTGCTCGTCAGGTAGGTGTACCAAAGATTATCGTATTCCTCAACAAAGTTGACCAGCTCGATGGCGATGAAGAAATGCTGATGCTCGTAGAAGAAGACGTAAAAGACACAATCCAGAAATACGGATTCTCTGCGGATACACCAATTATCAAAGGTTCTGCTTTCAAAGCTTTGAACGAGTCTGATAATCCAGAAAACACAAAATGTATCGAGGAACTTCTTGCCGCAATGGACAGCTGGTTCGATGATCCAGTTCGCGATGATCAGAAGCCATTCCTTATGCCAATTGAAGACATCTTCACAATCTCTGGACGTGGTACAGTAGTTACTGGACGTATCGAACGTGGTGTTGTTAATATGAACGACCCAGTAGAAATCGTAGGTATTCGCCCGACACAGTCTTCAACTGTAACAGGTATCGAAATGTTCCAGAAAACTCTTGATCAGGGTCAGGCTGGTGATAACGTAGGTATTCTTCTTCGTGGTGTTGAAAAGAAAGATGTTGTACGTGGACAGGTTCTTGCAGCTCCAGGCTCAATCCACCCACATACAAAGTTTGAGGCACAGATTTACGTTCTTTCTAAGGAAGAAGGTGGACGTCACTCACCATTCTTCTCTGGATACCGCCCGCAGTTCTACTTCCGCACAACAGATATTACAGGTACTGTAGAACTTGAACCAGGCACAGATATGGTAAAACCAGGTGATAACGTAAAAATTATCGGCGAACTTATTCACCCAATCGCTATGGATGAAGGTCTTAAACTCGCTATCCGTGAAGGCGGTCGCACAATCGCTTCTGGACAGGTTACAAAAATCATCGAATAGTAAAATTAGTGATTGAAAGCACAGCGACTTTTAGTCACTGTGCTTAATCATTGGAGTGAATAAATGGCTAACGGAAAAATTCGTGTTAGACTTCGTGCTTTTGATGTTGAACTTATCGATCAGAGCGCAAAATCAATCGTGCAGACAGTGCAGAAGGCAGGAGCAAAGGTTTCTGGTCCTATCCCGCTTCCAACAAGAATCAATAAGGTAACAGTTCTTCGTTCACCGCATGTAAACAAAAAGTCGCGTGAACAGTTTGAAATGAGAACTCACAAACGTCTTATTGATATCTTAAATCCAACATCTGATGTAATGGATTCTTTGATGAAACTTGAATTGCCTGCAGGTGTAGATGTAGAAATTAAACAGTAAGAGCTAGGCTGCGTCGCAGTTAAGTCTTATTGAAAAACGGTAACGGTCCCTTGGATCAGGGATGGCGGCCGACAGAGAAGAAAGTTTGCTTTCTTCTATAGGAGAAATATCAGAATGAAAGGTCTGATTGCAAAAAAAGTAGGAATGACACAGGTATTCGACAGCAACGGCGAACTGACACCAGTAACCGTGATCCATGTAGAACCGAATACAGTTGTTGCTACAAAAACAAAGGAAGCAAATGGCTATGATGCTGTTGTTCTCGGTCTTGAAGATATAAAAGAATCAAAGATCAGCAAAGCATACAAAGGTCAGTTTCCAGAAAATGTATCGCCAAAACGTCATTTGAAAGAATTCAGAGAATTCGAACAGGAAGTTAAAGTAGGCGATCAAATTGGACTTGAGTTGTTTGAATCAACATCTTATCTCGATGTTACAGCAACTTCAAAAGGTAAAGGATTCCAGGGCGTTATGAAACGCTGGGGCTTCCATGGCGGACGTGCAACTCACGGCTCTAAGTTCCATCGCGAAGCAGGTGGTACGGGAAATTGTACGACACCTGGACACAGCCTTAAAAATGTAAAAATGCCAGGACGCATGGGTTTTGAGCGTGTAACAGTTCAGAATCTTAAGATTGTAAAAATCGACCCTGAGCTTAAAGTTATTATGGTACGTGGTGCTGTTCCTGGAGTTAAGGATTGCACTCTTATCATCAAGTCTGCAGTAAAGAAGTAATCCGGAGGAAATGAGAAATGGATAAGAAAGTTTTTTCAACCGATGGTAAAGAACTGCGCACAATTACGCTTGATGATAGCATTTTCGGACTTCCAGTTAATGAAGATGTTATTTACTATGCCATCAATAACGAATTAGCAAACAAACGTGTTGGAACAGCTTGTACAAAAACTCGTTCTGAAGTACACGGATCAAATGCTAAACCATACAAACAGAAGGGAACAGGTCACGCTCGTCGTGGTGATAAAAAATCTCCAATCAATGTTGGCGGCGGTACAATCTTTGGTCCAAAACCACGTGATTTTGGTTTTGAACTCCCTAAAAAGGTTAAACGCCTTGCTATGAAATCAATTTTGAGCTTACAGGCTCAGAGCGACAGACTTACTGTTGTAGAAGATTTCACTGTTGAAAGCGGAAAAACAAAAGACTTGTTGAAAGTTCTTAACAATTTTGCTAAGGATGAACGCACAGTCGTTATTCTTAAAGATGATGATGCAAAAATTAAACAGGCTGGACGTAACCTCCACAATGTTTACTTCTTGTCTTTCAACCGTCTTCGTGCACATGACCTCTTCTACGGAAGAAAGGTTATCTTGCTCGAATCGGCAGCTAAGAATCTTTCAGAATTCTATAAAGAAGGGGAGGCTAAATAATGACTGATATTCTTATTGAGCCAGTACTGTCTGAAAAAGCAACTGCTTTGCGCGAACAGGGCAAATATACTTTCAAAGTAGCCCCGGATGCTAACAAAACACAGATAAAAGAAGCAGTATCGAAACTCTTCAATGTTACAGTTGTAAAAATTACTACTGTAAATGTTCTCGGTAAAGTTAAAAGGGTTCGTGGAAAACCTGGAAAAACTGCCGACTGGAAAAAGGCAATTGTTCGTCTCGCTCCAGGAGAAACAATTAAGGTATTCGAGGGCGTTTAAGCCTTCGTTAAATTAAGGGGAACCAGATGGCTCTTAAAGTTTTTAAACCATACACTGCTGGTACTCGTACCCGCATCGATTTGGTAAGAGAAGAACTGACAACCGATAAACCCGAAAAAAGTCTGGTATCAGGTCTTAAGTCAAATGGTGGACGCGGTCAGGGTGGTCGTATTTCTGTACGTCATCAGGGTGGTGGACACAAAAGAAAGTATCGCGTAATTGATTTTAAACGCAATAAGCACGGAATTCCTGGAACTGTAAAAACTATTGAATACGATCCAAACCGCAGTGCAAATATTGCTTTGATTTATTATGCAGATGGCGAAAAACGCTATATTATTGCTCCAAAAGGACTTACTGTAGGACAGAAAATTATGTCTGGTGAAAACGCAGTTCCAACTGTTGGAAACGCACTTCCACTTGAAGTAATTCCTGTTGGTTTTACAGTTCACAACATTGAATTGACACTTGGCCGTGGTGGACAGCTTGCCCGCTCAGCAGGTGCTTCTGCTCTTGTTGCTGCTAAAGACGGTGAGTATGTTGTAATTCGCCTTCCTTCAGGTGAAACACGCCGTGTCTTTGGAAAATGCTATGCAACAATTGGCGTTGTTGGTAATGAAGAACGTATGAACACTCAGCTTGGTAAAGCTGGTCGCAGACGTTGGCTCGGTATCCGTCCAACAGTTCGTGGTATGGCTATGAACCCGGTTGATCATCCGCTTGGTGGTGGTGAAGGGGCTGGTAAAGGACATCAGCCTGTTACACCTTGGGGACAGCCATGTAGAGGTTATAAGACTCGCAATAAGAGAAAGCCTTCTAACCGTTTCATTGTTTCACGCCGTAAGAAGTAGTAGGAGTAGTTAACAATGTCAAGATCAGTTAAGAAAGGACCTTTTATTGAAAAGAGCCTTTACAAGAAAGTTATTGAAATGAATAAAGAGTCAGACAAGAAAATGATTAAAACATATTCTCGTTGCTCTACAATCATTCCAGAAATGGTTGGAAACACAATCAGTGTTTACAACGGTAAGTCATGGATTCCTGTATATGTTACTGAAAATCTCGTTGGCCATAAGCTCGGCGAATTTGCTCCAACTCGTACATTTAAAGGACATGGCGGCACTGATAAGAGTGCTAAATAAAGGTGGATACTATGGCAGAGAAAAAAGGTTATGTAGCCACTACAAAATTCCTGATTGCATCACCAACTAAGGTTCGTCCAGTTGCTAATGTAATTAAGCAGAAGAAATGCTCAGAAGCTTTGGCAGTTCTTGAAAATATGCCACAGAAGGGTGCAAGGTTGATAAAAGGTACTCTTAAATCAGCTGTTGCTAACGCTCTGTATGCAAACAAGAATCTCGATGAAGATATGCTCTACATCAAGGAAATTCGTATTGATGAAGGTCCGAGACTTAAGAGAGTTTGGTTCCGTGCTCGCGGTCGTGCTGATCAGCTCTTAAAACGTATGTGCCATATCACCGTCATTGTTGACGAGAAGGCGGGGGAATAAAGTGGGTCAGAAAGTAAATCCTATCGGTTTGCGTCTTGGAATTAACAAGACATGGCAGTCTCGCTGGTATGCTGGTCCTCGCGACTATGCAGACCTGGTTCTTGAGGATATTAAAATCCGCAAGTTGGTAAGAGAATTACCTGAATGCCAGAACGCAGATATTGCAGAAATCGAAATCGTACGTCACCCGCAGCGTGTTACAATTGTAATTCACACAGCACGCCCAGGTGTAATTATTGGTGTAAAAGGTGCTAACATCGAAAAAATCAGTGCTGAAATTCAAGCGCAGTTTGCTTCTAAAAAAGTTCAGATTAAGATTAAAGAAGTAAAACGTGCTGATATCAACGCTTCTCTTATTGCACAGAACGTTGGACGCCAGCTTGCAGGACGTGGTTCATTCCGCAAGGCTCTTAAGCAGGCTTCTTCTAGCGCGATGAAAGGTGGAGCACAGGGAATTAAGATCCGTTTGTCAGGTCGTCTTGGTGGCGCAGAAATGAAACGCTCAGAAGAACATAAGGAAGGACGTGTTCCTCTTCATACTCTTCGTGCAGACATTGATTACGCTACATACGAAGCTCATACAACCTATGGAAAAATTGGTGTAAAAGTATGGGTTTACAACGGTATGAACTACGGTATTGAAAAGAATGAAGATGCTGGACAGATTGTTCGCAAGCCTCATCGTGATCGCTCTCAGTCTAATGACTCAAGAGCAAAACGCCCTGCTCGCGCAGCAGATTCTTCAAAGGAGTAACATAAAATGCTTAGTCCTAAAAGAGTTATTCACCGTAAAGTACAGCGCGGTAAAGTAAAAGGAAATGCCACACGTGCTAACAATATTGACTTTGGTCAGATTGCTCTTGTAGCTCTCGAACCAGTTTGGCTTCAGGCTCGTCATATTGAAGCTGCTCGTGTTGCTATCAACCGTAAGCTTGAACGTAAGGGTAATGTTTGGCTTCGTGTATTCCCAGATAAACCAATTACCAAAAAACCGTCGGAAGTCCGCATGGGTAAGGGAAAAGGTTCTCCAGAATTTTGGGCTGCAAACATTAAACCTGGTGTAATTTTGTTTGAAGTTGGTGGAATTGATATTAAACTTGCAGAACAGGCTCTTAAGCTTGCCGCAGACAAACTTCCAATTAGAACAAAGATTGCTTACAAACCAACTATCGACTAAGGAGTAAGATATGGCTAATTCAAAGAAAAAGAATGTAAAAGAAATGTCTTACGCTGAATTGATAGCTGAACGTAACGACATGAAACAGAAATACATGGATCTCCGTTTCCAAATGGTAATCGGCCATGTTGATAACCCAATGCAGAAGCGTACTATGCGTCGCCAGATTGCGACTATTAATACGCTCATCCGTGCAAAAGAAATTGCCGGACAGACTAAGTAGGAGCTAACCCGTGGCAGAACAGGAAGTTCAGACTAAAAAGGGAGCAAAACGTTCTTTCGTAGGTATCGTAACAAGCGACAAAATGGAAAAAACCATCGTTGTTTCAATCGATACAAAGAGAATGAACCCTCTCTATAAGAAATACGTTACACAAACTAAAAAGTGTAAAGCGCATGATGAAAAGAACGAAGCTCACATTGGTGACACAGTTCGCATCATTGAATGCAGTCCAATCAGCAAAGATAAATGCTGGAGACTTGCAGAAATCATCGAAAGAGCAAAGTAAGCTAAAGGAGTTATAAAATGCTGCAGATGCAATCAAAATTGACTGTTGCCGATAACTCCGGAGCAAAAGTTGCTCAGGTTATCAAGGTTCTCGGTGGTACACACCGCCGTTATGCCGGTATCGGTGATATTGTAGTAGTAGCAATCAAGGAAGCAATTCCTACTTCTACTATAAAAGAAGGTACAGTTGAAAAAGCTGTAATCGTTCGTGTTTCAAAAGAATACCGTCGTCCAGATGGAACTTACATTCGTTTTGATGATAATGCTTGCGTTATCGTTGATGCTGATGGAAATCCAAAAGGAAAACGTATTTTTGGACCTGTTGCACGTGAACTCCGTGATATGGACTTCATGAAGATCGTATCACTTGCTCCAGAAGTACTGTAAGGAGAATCAATATGGAAAAGAAATTTAAGATCCGTAAAGACGATACCGTACAGGTAATCGCTGGAAAAGACAAAGGTAAACGTGGTGCTGTTGTTCGCGTAATTGCTAAAAAGGATGCTGTAATTGTATCTGGAATTAACATGGTAAAAAAAGCAATGAGAAAACGCAGTCAACAGGATCAAGGTGGAATCGCAGAAATCGAAGCTCCACTTAATATTTCAAATGTTGCGATCGTATGTAAAAAATGCGGTCCAACTAAAATTGGATTCAAAATTGACGGCGACAAGAAAACTCGTGTTTGCCGTAAGTGTGGAGAAGCACTGTAATGGATAAGTACGTACCACGGCTTAAGAAAGTCTATAAGGACACTATCGCTCCTGAGCTCTTCAAAGAGCTCGGTTATACATCCGTAATGCAGATTCCTGCTATAAAAAAAGTAGTAGTAAGCATGGGTGTCGGCGAAGCTCTCACTAACAAGAAACTCCTTGATGCCGCAGTAGCTGATTTAACTCAGATTACTGGACAGCATGCTGTTAAGACGAAGGCCAGAAAAAGTATTGCTAACTTTAAACTTCGTGAGGGCAATGAAGTTGGTGTAATGGTAACATTGCGCGGTAACATTATGTATGAATTTTTGGACCGCCTTATCAATGTTGCATTACCTCGTGTAAAGGATTTTCGCGGAATCAAAGCAACAGGTTTTGATGGACACGGAAATTTTTCTCTTGGTATTACAGAACAGATTATCTTCCCAGAAATCGATTTCGACAAAATTGTAAAGATTGCTGGTATGAATATCTCGATTGTAACAAGTGCTCGCACAGATGCGGAAGCTCGTGCATTGCTTACCAAGTTCAATATGCCTTTCAGAAAGTAGGTGAGGAACAATGGCTAAGAAATCAATGGTTATAAAAGCAGATCGCACACCTAAATATAGCACTCGTCGCTATAACAGATGTCAGATTTGTGGTCGTCCACGCGGTTATTTGCGCAAATTTAAAGTTTGCCGTATTTGTTTCCGCAAGTTAGCAAGCGAAGGCCTTTTGCCAGGCGTAACAAAATCAAGTTGGTAGTGGAGGAGAAAGAAAATGAGTACATCAGACCCAATAGCAGATATGCTCACTAAGGTTCGTAATGCTGTTCAGGCTCGCCACGAAAAAGTAGATGTTTCTACATCTAAACTTAAGCTTGAAATTGTTAAGATCCTTAAAACAGAAGGTTATATTAAGAATTTTAAGAAAGTTCAGGAAGAAGGTCATTCTATCATCCGTATTTTCTTGAAGTATGATGAAGCAAATGCGCCGGTTATCCACGGAATTGAAAAGATTTCAACTCCAGGTCGTCGTATTTATTCTGGCTATAAAGAGTTGCCACGTGTTCTTAATGGATATGGTACGCTGATCGTTTCAACTTCTTCTGGTGTAACAACTGGAAAGAAAGCAAGTGAAAAAATGGTTGGTGGCGAACTCGTTTGCAAAGTTTGGTAATAGGAGGAAGAGATGTCAAAAATCGGTAAACTTCCTGTTGCTATTCCTGCAGGAGTTACAGTTACAGTTAATGCCGGAGAAATTGTTGTAAAGGGACCGAAGGGTGAACTAAAACAGCATGTAAACGATAAAGTAAAGTTCGAAGTAAAAGACGGAGAACTTACTGTTTCGCCGGTTGATGAATCAAAAGCTGCTAGTGCAGCTCATGGTCTTTACCGTGCATTGGTTCATAATATGGTTACAGGTGTGACTCAGGGATTCTCAAGATCTTTGATTATCACTGGTGTTGGTTATCGTGCTGAAGTTCAGGGAAAAAATCTTGTAATGAACCTTGGTTTTTCTTCTGACTTTATCGCAATAATCCCTGATGGTCTTACTGTTACAGCAGATGCTAATGGTAAAGTTACTATTGCTGGTATTGACAAGCAGATGGTCGGTGAATTTGCTTCACAGATCCGCAAGCTTCGTCTCCCAGAACCTTACAAGGGAAAGGGAATTCGTTACAGCGACGAAGTTATCAGACGCAAAGTCGGAAAGACTGGCGTAAAATAAGGTGTAGCGTATGTTTAAGAAACTTAATGATAAAGCAAGAAAGCGCCTTCACCGTAAGGTTCATATCCGTAAGTCAGTTTACGGAACAGCTGCTCGCCCACGCTTAACAGTAACACGTAGCAACTGCAACCTTTACGCTCAGGTAATTGATGATGACGAAGGTGTAACTCTTGCTTCTATTTCTACTTTGGAAAAAGAATTTGCTGACTTGAAAGCGACTGTTGAAGGTGCAGCAAAACTTGGTGAAGCATTTGGAAAACGTCTTCAGGACAAAAAAATTACAACTGTAGTTTTTGACCGCAACGGATATCTGTATCATGGTGTTGTAAAGGCACTCGCAGATGGAACCCGCAAAGCAGGTATCATTTTCTAGGAGAGTCTAATGGAACGCCAGAACAAGTTCGAAAAAGAAAGAGAACAGAAAGAATTCGTTGAAAAACTTGTTAGACTGAATCGTACTGCTAAAACCGTAAAAGGTGGACGTCGTATGTCATTCTCAGCTCTCACAGTTGTAGGCGATGGAAAAGGTCGTGTAGGATATGGATTTGGCAAAGCTAATGATGTATCTGAAGCAATTAGAAAGAGTATTGATCGTGCAAAGAGAAACCTTATTACTGTTCCAGTAAAAAATGGCACTCTTCCACACGATGTTCTTGGAAAATACAAGAGTTCATCAATTCTTTTGAAACCAGCTTGTGCCGGTACTGGAATCATCGCAGGTGGTCCAGTTCGTGCAATCATGGATTCAATTGGTGCAACAGACGTAATTTCTAAGTCATTGGGTTCTTCAAGTCCAATCAATGTAGTTCGTGCAACATTTGAAGCTCTTGAAAGTCTTATGGACGCAAAAGTTGTTGCATCAAACAGAGGTAAATCTCTGCAGGAAATGTGGGGTTAATCATGGCTAAGAAAATCAAGGTAACACTTGTAAAAAGTACAATTGGACAGAAACCAGCTAAGGTTGCAACCGTTCGCAGTCTTGGTCTTAAAAGGATTAACTCTTCAAATACATTGGAAGCAACTCCAGCTGTTCTTGGAATGGCTGAAGCTGTATCACACCTGATTACAGTCGAGGAAGTAAAATAATGTCTGATTTCGTATTGAGTGCACCACAGGGTGCTAATAAGAAAAGACGCATTGTTGGCCGCGGTTCTTCTTCAGGTCGTGGAACAACTGCGGGAAAGGGAAACAAGGGACAGCAGTCTCGCTCTGGTGGAAAAACATACGTAGGTTTTGAAGGCGGACAGATGCCTCTTTATCGCCGTATTGCACACCGTGGTTTTTCTAACTACCCATTCAAGAAAGAATATTCAGTTGTAAATGTTTCTCTTCTTGAAGAAAAATATTCAGATGGTGAATCAGTAAACAAGGAAACTCTTGTTGCTAAAGGTCTTGTTTCTAAAGCAGATTCTTTGGTAAAGATTCTTGGTACTGGTGATTTAACAAAAAAACTTACAGTAGATGTAGATAAGGTTTCTGCTTCGGCAAAAGCTAAAATCGAAAAAGCTGGCGGTTCCGTTAAAGAAGCTTCTGAAACAAAAGCTAATTAAAATAAGTACCGGAGACACACATGGCAAACAATCCAATTGTAAATATGTTTAGAATTAAAGAGTTGAGAAATCGTCTGCTCTTTACATTAGCTATTCTTGCAATATTCCGTCTTGGATGCGTGCTGACGATTCCTGGAATTAATGCTGGAGTACTCGTTGAATACTTCAATAATCTTGCAAAGAGTGGCGAAAACGCATTTGCAAGTTACATGGACTTTTTTGCCGGTGGTGCATTCTCTAATTTTTCTGTGTTCATGCTTGGTGTTATGCCTTACATTTCAACACAGATTATTTTGCAGTTGGCGCTGATTATTTTCCCATCTCTTAAACGCATTGTTCAGGAAGATGGGGGGCAGCGAAAATTTGCAGCGTGGACAAGAATTGGCACAATTTTTGTATGTTTGATTCAGTCTGCCGCTGTAACGGTTTATGCAAACAGTATTCCAGGAGCAATTGTTCTTGAAAGTAATGTTGCATTCAGACTGCTTGCAATGCTCACTGTTACTACAGGTGCTATGATTACTGTTTGGCTTGGTGATCAGATCACGGCTCATGGTATTGGAAATGGAATTTCGATTCTTATTTTTGCAGGTATCGTAGCTCGTCTTCCACATGCTGTAATGGAACTTGTACAGAAAGTTCGCAGCAATGAAATCAATGCTGTTGCAGTTATCGTAGTAATTTTGATGTTCTTCGGAATTATTGCACTTGTAGTTTATGAACAGTCCGGCGAACGTAAAATCCCTGTACACTATGCTAAACGCGTAGTTGGACGGAAAATGTACGGTGGACAGAGTACTTATATTCCATTCAAGATCAATCCATCGGGAGTTATTCCTGTAATTTTTGCATCATCGTTCTTAACTTTCCCGCTTCAGATTGTTTCAAGTATTGGTGCTAGCAAGGCTTCAGCAACGTGGGTTTCAAAACTCTCTTATATACTGCAGCCGACTGGAATTACATATAATGTATTGTTGGTACTTTTGATTATTTTCTTTGCATACTTCTACACACAGGTAACCCTGAACCCCACAGAAATCGCAAAAAATATCAGAGAAAACGGCGGTTCTATTCCAGGAATCCGTACTGACAAAACAGAAGAATACATGCAGAAGGTTTTAAACCGTCTCGTGTTGCCTGGTTCAATTTATCTTGCTGCAATCGCAGTTTTGCCGACAATTATTCAGATTGCATTTAAATTCCCGCAATCAATTGCTATGTTGATGGGCGGTACTTCTTTGTTAATCTTGGTAGGCGTTGACCTTGATACAATGAGTCAGGTTGAAGCGCTTCTTAAAATGCACCACTCAGAAGGTCTTGTTAAGAAGGGTAAATTACGTTCAAGAAATTTGTAAAATTTTAAGAAAATTTATAGAATTTCTATAGAACAATAAAGGGGATTTGTGGTATATTAGATAACCCGAATTGTAATTCATTGCGAATTGCCATGATTCGGGTTAATATCATGCTTTCCCTAGGGGGACTTTTATGAAAGTACGAACCAGCGTAAAGCCCATCTGCGATAAGTGCAAGGTTATAAAAAGAAACGGAATTATCCGCATTATTTGTTCTAACCCAAAACATAAGCAGAGACAGGGTTGAGGAGTAACAGATGGCTCGAATTGCGGGAGTTGACCTCCCAAATAAACACGTCGTTGTTGCATTGACTTATATTTACGGTATCGGTCGTTCATCTGCAAAAGCGATTTGCGAAAAAACAAAGATTGATCCTGCCAAGATGATGAATGATCTTGATCAGGATGAGCAGGCTAGACTTCGTTCTGTAATCGATGAAGAATACAAGGTTGAAGGACATCTTCGCTCAGAAATCGGTCTTAACATTAAACGTCTTATGGACATTGGTTGCTATCGTGGTCTTCGTCATCGCAAAGGTTTGCCAGTTCGTGGTCAGCGCACACGTACTAATTCACGTACTCGCAAAGGTAAAAAGAAGACAGTTGCTAACAAGAAAAAGGCTGTCTGATAAGACGGAGGATTTAACTAATGGCTACCGTAAAAAAACGAAAGGAAAAGAAGAGCGTATACGAAGGAAACGTATATATCCAGGCTACGTTCAACAATACTATCGTAACAATTACAGACTTGAATGGAAATGCTCTTTCATGGGCGTCTTCAGGCGGACTTGGATTCCGTGGAGCAAAAAAATCTACTCCATTTGCTGCGCAGACAGTTACAGAAACAGCTGTTCAGAAAGCAGTAAGTTACGGATTGCGTGAAGTTCACGTATTTGTAAAAGGACCAGGAATGGGCCGCGAGAATGCAGTTCGTGCTCTTGGTGCTTTGGGACTTAAAGTAAAATCAATTTCTGATGTTACTCCAATTCCTCACAATGGATGTCGTCCACGCAAAACTCGCCGTATGTAGAATAAATGATGAGAATGGATGTTCTTGTAATGTCCATTTTTGTTGTTTTTTTATATTTAAGTAAGGTCAGTAATAGTTAGGTTTTGACCGGATTCCCGGTAAAAAAGTATGAAAAATGGCAGTCTTTTGACTTGTCATTATTGCAGGCTCATTGTTGAGCGTAAATAAAAGGAGTTCAGATGGCACGTAAAAACCTCTTGAAAGGTTTCAAAAAACCAAAGGGTATTACATTTGAACATCTCGAAACAAATCCAAATTACGGAAAATTTATTGCTTATCCATTTGAACCAGGTTTTGGTACAACGATTGGAAATACTCTTAGACGAGTACTTCTTTCTTCTATTCAGGGATATGCAGTAACATCTGTACGGATTACTTCATTTGATGCTGAGGGCGTTCCTCGTGTAATTCAGAGTGAATTTGACTCAATTGCGAACGTTTCGGAAGATACACTTGAGATTTTGAACAGTTTGAAAATGATTCGTTTCAAGCTTCCAAATGATGCAGAACAGGATACTCTCCTTTTTGAGTTCAAAGGACCTGGAAAAGTAACAAGCAATGATTTTGAAAAAGAAGGTCAGCTTGAAGTGCTTTCTAAAGATGTTCCTGTATTCACAATGATGGAAGGTGCAAACCTTAGCATTGAAATTCAGGTTGACTTGGGCAGAGGTTATATCCCTGCTGAAGTAAACAGCAACTATGTTGAAGTAGTTGGCACCATTCCAATGGATGCTATTTTCTCTCCAGTTCGCAAGGTAAAATATGCAATTGAGCCTTGCCGTGTTGGTGAAAGAAACGACTACGATAAACTGGTTCTTGAAATTTGGTCTGATGGAACAGTTTCTCCAGAAGATGCACTTGCTGAAGCTGCAAAAATTGCTAAAGATCACTTCTCAATTTTTGTAAACTTTAATGACAGTGACGTTTCTGGTTCTGACGATATGGATGAAGGTGATGAAAGAATTCGTTCATTGCTTAATACTCCAGTTGAAGAACTTGAGCTTTCTGTCCGCTCTTCAAACTGCCTTAAAAACGCTAATATCCGTACAATCGGAGAATTGACAAGAAAGACAGAAGATGACATCGCCAAGACAAGAAACTTTGGTAAGAAATCTCTTACTGAAATTAAAGAAAAACTCCTTGAATGGGGACTTACACTTGGAATGACAGATTACAGTCATCTTAAGAATGTAAATTTGGCAAATCCAAAGCAAAAGGAAGAATCCAATGAATCATAAGAATGGTTTTAATCCGCTTTCGCGCACAACTGCACATCGTCGTGCTATGTCGCGCAACATGGTAACTTCACTTTTCAGATTTGAACGCATTACAACTACTAGTGCAAAAGCTAAAGAAGTTCGTAAGGCTGCTGAAAAATTGATTACACGCAGCAAGGTTGACACAGTTCACAACCGTCGTATTGCCGCAAAGTTTATTCAGGATGAAAAAATCTTGAACAAACTCTTTACAGAACTTGGTCCAAGAATGAAGGATCGCAAGGGTGGTTACACTCGTATCCTTAAGATTGGTTTCCGTCAGGGCGATGCTGCAGATATGGTAATTCTTGAATTGGTTGATTATAAACTTCCAACTGAAGAATCTAAAGAAAAGGCTGCAAAAAAGGCAGATGCTTCTGAAAAACCTGCTAAAAAGCCAGCTGCAAAAAAAGCACCAGCTAAAGCTAAGACTGCAAAAGCAGCTCCTGCTGCTGAAGAAGCAAAATAAGGAGTTAACTTATGTCTAAAGCACATCGCGGAACTGGTATCCGTAACGAAGTAAACCACGGACGTGGCAAATGTGCACGCTGTGGAAAAGAAAATATCAAAATCCTTTACGAAAAGGAAATTGATGGTGCAACAGTTAAAGTATGCAAATACTGTAACGCTGCATTGAAAAACATTGCAAGAGTGGAAGCAAGAAAAGCAAAACCTGCTGCTGAAACTTCATCTGATGCTCCTGCAGAAGCACAGGCATAATTCATTTATAATTTTGTTCCTGTATACGCCGTCCTTCGGTTTTTTGTAAGGGCGGGTTTATTTTTTTTAATATTTACAATTTTTTTTGAATACAATTGAAAAAATTGTAAACCAAAATTTTTAATTTAAAATGACGCTGGCATTATCTGATTAGAAAACGAATGAGCCCGGCCCGCAGTGGAGGCAAAGCCAGTCCGAAGGACTGAGGGTTACCGAACCACGAAGAGCCGATAAGAAAAGAAGTTGTGGCGTTCAATGAAAAAGTTTTATTTTTTTAGTTTTAAACCGAGTTTTGCAATTTCTGCAATTGCGCTTGAAATTTGTTCGACACCAGTTGAAGCGTCTTGCAGGCGATCTGATATTTCTGTAGACGACTGAACTTGTTCGTTTATTGAGTTTTTTATGTTTTCTGAAAGGCTGGCAATTGTTTTGATTGCTTTGTTGGTTGAATTGATAACTTCTTCTGCCTGCTTTGTACTCAGATTATTCTTTTTTACGAGTTCCTGGATTTTTGAAGTTGAGGAAACAGTCTGCGCTGCAAGTGCCTTCACTTCTTTTGCAACTACGCTAAAGCCTCGTCCGGCGTCTCCTGCGTGGGCAGCTTCGATTGCGGCGTTGAGAGCGAGAACGTTTGTTTTTTCTGCAATGTCGTTTATAAGGTCGATTGCGTGCGTAATTTCTTCGGTAATATGAACAAGCGTTTTTATTGATTTGTCGGCATCTGTTATCATTTGGTTGGCCGAAGTTACAGTGTCAGCAACGTTTGTAATGTTTCCGGAAATGTCTTTAATGTTTCCAACGACTGAATCCATCGAGGTTGAAATATTGGTGATGTTTGAAGTGATGGATTCTGACTGGTTTGAAACAACATCGGCTTTGTCTGACATGACCTGCATTGTTGTTTGGAGCAAATTCTGGCTTTTTGTGCGCTCTTCGAGCAAGTGGGAACTAGAAATTGCGCAGGAAATTTGTTCCCGGAGAGTTGCATATGTGATTCCGCTTGCAGTTTCTGATTCAAAAACAATGTAACCGAAATATGAATTCTGAATATTAAGAGATTCTATTTCGTAAATTGCATATTCGTCGGAATTATTGATTGAATTTGGAATGATTTCTGTTGTTTTGAACGTAAGTCCTCCTTCTGGAAGAGAAATTCGTTCGCCTTTTTTTATTGCAAGCACTAATTGACTTGTCTGTGGAATTTCTTGGTTTTCTTCGGTGTAATGACAATCGTTGTAAAGTGCAATGTAGCAGCTTGAAATATCAGTTTTTGGAAGCGCTTTTGTGATGATTTCGAACAGTTTGTCCAAATTTGAGCAGGAAAGAATGTCTGTGCTGATTTGTCGGAGAACTGATTCTTTTCGGGCGGCAAGAAGATTTGCCTGTTTTTGTGTGCGGCAGTCAAATTCGCTTATGAGTACCCGTGCTTGCTGGAAAATGTTTTCGCATTTTTTGTAAATTTTGCATTGACAGCTCATTGTTGAAAGTGCGAAAGTTCGTATTGTCGAGATTATATCCTGCCAGACGTTGAAATTTTTAGAAATTTTTTCAAAATTGTTCAAGCCGATTGTAACGTTTTTTAATAATGCGCCAGGTTCTTTGCTGAGAATGTCGTCTGCAAATGAATCTACAAATTTCGGCACAAAATTTGTAAAGAAAATGGTAATTTCTTCTTTTGTGTAGAAATCGTTTTGAACTGTCTGTAAAATTTTTTGAGAAAGTTCATTTTTCCAATCGGAGCTAGAGAATTTTTCTGAAATAAAACTTTCATCAAAAAGAAAATTTGCTTTTTGAGTTTTTTTTAAAAGCTTTTTGTCCTGAGAATTTGACAAATCTGTGGAAGTCTTAAAAGCGGCCTGACTTACGGAAGTTGAGGTACAACCGCAGGATTCGCCTAAAACTAGACGTGTTTTGTATCTGAAAAGTTTTGTATACTCTTTATTTTGCAACATGGCTGAAAGTGTTTCGTAGCCTTGAAGTCCCTGTTTGTAGAATGGCATTTCGACAGAAGTGATTGGCGGATTTGACCAAGCGGCGTCGTCTGTTCCGTTAAAACCGCAGACTGCAACATCGTGAGGAACGGAATATCCTTGACGGATGAGTTCTTCCTGAGCGCCGATTGCAACGTTGTCTCCGACTGCAACAACTGCTTCAAAGTCTTTTCCTGGTTTTAGGCCTTTGCTGAGCCAGTTGCTGAGCGCTTTTTCGCCGTCGGCAATTGCCCATCCGCCGCATTCGGAAATCAAGATAGGATTTGCCTGAATTCCATGTTTTTTTAAGCCTTCGAGATAACCTTCGTAACGTTCTTTTGCGTATATGTGGGTTTCTGGACCGCGTATAAAGGCTATTTTTGTAAAATGATGGACGTTGACAAGGTGATCTATGAGTTCTATAAGACCTGTTTTGCAGTCTGTGACGATGCTAGGTTTGCCTTCGACTTGGAAAGTCATGCAGACAAGCGGCGTTTTTTGAAATCTTTTGTAAAAATCTGTGGTTTTTTTGTCTACATCGGAAGAAGCCCAGGAGATAATTCCTGAAACAGAATCGTCCGTCAACAGGTGATAGATAATGGAGCCTTCTCCTTTGTTTAAAATTGGCCCTCGAAATGTGACTAAAGGGATTTTATCTTTTTTGCAGCCTGTTATGATGCCTTTGAGCATGTTGCGACCAGTTGCATCAATTAATGAGCGGGTTAAAAAAGCAATTGACTTCTTATTCATGACTAAACCTCAGAAATAAAATCGGCTATTTTTAATTATAATATGAAAAATGAAAAAAGAAACTTTAAAATTTTGATTTATTTTGATTTAATTGATAATTAGTCAAAATTCG
>NZ_DLLH01000043.1:3244-49936 GCF_002476655.1 Treponema sp. UBA7567 | reverse complement strand
ATAATTTAATGTCATTATCGGACTTGGCCATTTGTCATTAGATTGCTAAACGGGTTTTTATGCAGACATCGTGCTGTCAGACACGGCAAGAACTGGTCTTTTTTTAATTCGATATTCAGGCTGATTATGAAATAATTTTTTTGAATATTGTCTGAGTATTTTTGGAATTTTGTGCTTTAAAATTTTAAAAAGTGAAAAATTTATTATTCATTTTTATTTACTAAAATTAAGAAAATAATTAAAGTTTATTTAAGTTGAATTTTTGGAGGACTCAAATGAAAAAAGTTTTGGGCGCAGTTGCTCTTGCTGTTGCAGGACTTTTCGCTTTTACTGGTTGTGGTGAAAAAGCTGGAGAAACGGTAAAAATTGGTGCTATTGGACCTCTTTCTGGTGCTGTAGCTGTTTACGGTGTTGACTGTTTGAATGGAATCAACTTGGCGGCTGAAGAAATTAACGCTGCTGGTGGCATTAACGGTAAAAAAATTGAAATTATAAGCGAAGATGATGAAGGAAACCCAGAAAAATCTGTAAATGCTTATAAAAAAATCGTTACACAGAAAAAAGCAAAACTTATTGTTGGTTCTTTGACTTCTGGATGTACAATGGCAATCACTTCTTTGGCTCAGGCTCAGAAAGTTTTGATGATTGCTCCTGCTGCTACAGCTCCTGCAATTACTGAAGCTGGAGATTTTGTTTTCCGAGCTTGTTTTATTGACCCGTTCCAGGGAACTGTTGGAGCTAAATTTGCGCTTGAAACTCTTGGTGCTAAAAAGGCTGCTGTTCTTTATGATATTGGAAACGACTACTCTGTAGGTCTTACAGAAAACTTTGTAAAAACTTTCTCTGCTTCTGGAACTGTTGTTGCTAAAGAATCTTATAGCACTGGAGACAAAGATTTTAACGCTCAGCTTACAAAAATTAAGAATTCTAAACCAGATGTTGTTTACCTTCCAGATTACTACGGAACTGTAGCTCTTATTGCTAAACAGTTGCGTGCTCAGGGAATTAATACTCCGATTGTTGGTGCTGATGGTTGGGACGGTCTTGTTGACAATGCCGGCGATGAAGTTTTGAACGGTTTTTATTCTAACCACTATGCATCTGATGCAACTACTGGCGCAGTAAAAACTTTTGTTGAAAATTATAAGGCAAAATACAATCATACTCCGACTTCTTTTGCTGCTCTTGGATATGATGCAGTTTATATGATTAAAAATGCAATCCTGGCCGCTGGTTCAACTGACAGCGTTGCTGTAAAAGATGCTCTTGCTGCTTCTGAAGGCGACTATGTTACAGGCCACATTACTTTTGACGAAAAACGAAACCCTGTAAAATCTGCTGTAATGCTTGAATTGGTAAAAGGTGCTGACGGAAAACTTTCTACAGTTTATAAAACTACAGTAGAGCCGTAAATTTAAATTTGCTTAATTTGACAAAGGCGTCATGAATTTGAGAAAACTGCTTTTCTCGAAGGAATGGCGCTTTTTTTTTGCCGAAAACTTAGCCCGGATCGGAACGGCGCGCAGCGTCCGTCTTGACGGATGGAGCGGATAGCGCAACCGTGAAGAGCCGGTTTGAAAGCGGATTGTGCTCCTATAAATAATGCATGATGCCTTGATTTACTAAAAACAAAAAATTTTTTACAATACAATAGAACTAATATATTTGGAGGATAAGTTTGAACAACGTAACAATTTTTGTTCAGCAGCTTATCAATGGACTTTCGTTAGGAAGTATTTATGCCTTAATTGCCCTTGGGTACACGATGGTTTATGGCATTGTTAAGTTGATTAACTTTGCGCATGGCGACGTTATGATGATTGGCGCTTATGCAGGATATTTTGTTTTGTGTGCGATGGGCACAACTCCAGCGGGAATGGTCTGTGCTTTTTTTGCTGCAATGGTTTTTTGCGGACTTTTGAGTCTTGCGATTGAAAGGCTTGCGTACAGACCTTTGAGAAATGCGCCGAGGTTGAATTCGTTGATTACGGCGATTGCTGTTGAATTGATTTTGCAGAATGTTATGCGCGTTTTGCCTTTTGTCGGTCCGGAGCCACGTTCTTTTCCGACAATGGCGATTAAAAATTTTAGTTTTGGAATTGGTTCTATAAGCAATGTACAGATTATTGTAATCTTGCTTTCGGCTGTTCTTATGGTTGTTTTGAACTATGTCGTAAATTACACAAAAACTGGAAAAGCAATGCAGGCTGTTAGTTACGACCTTGGCGCTGCAAGTTTGATGGGAATTAACTCGAACAGAATTATTGCCGTTACTTTTGTAATCGGTTCTGTTCTTGCCGGCGCAGGCGGCGTTCTCTATGCTGTTGCTTATCCGCAGGTCGATCCTCTTATGGGATATATTCCTGGATTAAAGGCTTTTGTTGCGGCTGTTCTGGGCGGAATTGGTTCTATTCCTGGAGCTATGGTCGGCGGAATTATTCTTGGTGTTGCGGAAACTATGGTTAAGGCCTATCTGTCTTCTCAATATGCGGATGCAATTGCCTATTGTATTTTGATTGTTATTCTTTTGGTAAAACCTGCCGGCCTTCTTGGCAAAAAAGTAAGGGTTAAGGTTTAGGGGCTGGTTTATGATGAATACTAAAAAAAGCAATTTTTTAATTCCTGGAGTTGTGGCTCTGGCGGCGGTTGTAATTCCGTTTGTTTTAATTCGCGCTGGTTTGATAGACGCTTATACTTCGCAGATTTTGACAATGGGCGGAATCAATGCTGTAATTGCGATTTCTGTGAATATGGTTACGGGAATTGTTGGTCAGCTTACTTTGGGCCAGTGTGCTTTTGAAGCGATAGGCGCTTATTCGGTAATTATTTTTACTCAGGATGTTGGTTTGCCGCTGCCTGTTGCCATGCTTGTTGCTCCTTTTTTGGCAGCGGTTTTTGGCTTTGTTATTGGATTTCCGACTTTAAAACTTGAAGGCGACTATCTTGCGATTGTAACTCTTGCTTTTGGCGAAATTGTGCGTGTAGTTCTTGTGAACCTCAAAGCTGTTACTGGCGGTCCGAACGGAAAAAGTTTTAAATACAGTTTTATGCGCGATGACCTTTTTTGGGGACCTGCAATGAGTTATCTGGTAAGTATTGGAATGCTTGTTGTTCTGATTATTCTTTTGCAGAACTTTTTACATTCAACTTACGGCCGGGCAATCAAGGCTATTCGAGAAGATGAAATTGCCGCAAATTCTAACGGAATCAGCGTTTTTAAATACAAAATGATTGGTTTTGTGATTGCTTCGTTTATAGGCGGTCTTGGGGGCGCGCTTTATGCTCCGATTGTTGGTTTTATTAAGCCGGATATTGCCTCGTTTAACAATTCTGTAAATATGCTGATTTATGTTGTTCTTGGAGGAATGGGAAGCATTAGCGGTACAGTTATTGCAGCCTTTGTTTTGACGGCGATTCAGGAAGCGTTGCGATTCCTTGGAAACTACCGTCTTTTGTTCTACCCGGTTGTTTTAATTATTGTAATGCTCTTTAGACCTCAGGGGCTTATGGGAATGAAGGAATTGAGTTTTGTGAACGGATTTTTTAGTCTTAAAAGCAGATTTTCTAAAAAGGCGAAAAATGAAGCTTCAGACACAAAAAAGGCAGAAGGGGAGGCAGAATAATGAGTGATGAAAAATTGATTCTTCAGGTAAATGACCTTTCTATCGTTTTTGGTGGACTTAAAGCTGTCAGCGAACTCAATATGGAACTGCGCAAAGGCGAACTTGTCGGTTTAATCGGTCCGAACGGCGCTGGAAAAACGACTGTTTTTAATATGCTTTCTGGCGTTTACACTCCGACTGGCGGACAGATTACTTTTTGGGATAAAAATGGAAAAGCTCAGGTTGTAAATAAAAAAACACCGGCCCAGCTCAATTTGATTGGAATTGCGAGAACTTTTCAGAATATCAGGCTTTTTGGAAATTTGACCGTAAGCGACAATATTCGGATTGCAATGCACAGTCAGAGAAAAGTTAAACCTTGGGACGCAATTTTGCGTACTAAAAAATTTTTTGAAGATGAAGAAGTGATGAATTTAAGAGTGCGGAATCTGCTTAAACTTTTTGGTCTTGAAAAAAAAGAAAACGAACTTTCTTCAAATTTGCCTTACGGTGAACAGCGAAAACTTGAAATTTGCCGTGCCCTTGCTGCAAATCCAACTCTGCTTTTGCTGGACGAACCTGCCGCTGGCATGAATCCTCAGGAAACAAAGGAACTTATGGAGCTTATTGCGTTTATCCGCAAAGAATTTAACCTGACGATTCTTCTTATTGAACACGATATGAAACTTGTAATGGGAATTTGTGAGCGTCTTTATGTTTTGAATTACGGCCGGGTTCTTGCGAGCGGAATTCCGGAGGAAATTAAATCAAATCCCGATGTAATTAAAGCTTATTTGGGTTCTGAAGCGGAAAATCTTGCTTAAAAATTTTTTGAATCGGAAATTTTTGGAGAAATTATGGCAATTCTTGAAGTAAAAAATCTTGTTGTGAATTACGGTGCAATCCGCGCTCTAAAAGGCATCTCGTTTGATGTAAATGAAGGCGAAATTATTTCCCTTATTGGCTCGAATGGCGCTGGAAAAACAACAACTTTACATTCAATTTCAAATTTGATTAAAAAACAGAGCGGTTCTGTTGTTTTTGACGGAGAAGACATTACAAATCTTCAGGCGGCTCAGATTGTTCACAGAGGGTTGATTCATGTTCCTGAAGGCAGGCGAATTTTTGCAAATTTGTCTGTAAAAGACAATCTTGAAATGGGAGCTTACACTCGAAATGACAAGGAAAAAATCAAGCAGGATATGGAACACGTGTTTGAGCTTTTTCCGAGAATGAAAGAGCGCTTAAAGCAGCTTGCAGGAACTCTTTCGGGCGGAGAACAGCAGATGCTCGCAATGGGCCGCGGACTTATGGCAAACCCAAAGCTTCTTTTGCTTGATGAACCGAGCATGGGACTTGCGCCGATTCTTGTTGATGAAATTTTTGAAATTATCAAAAAAATCAATGAGGACGGAACGACAATTCTGCTTGTTGAACAGAATGCGTTCAAGGCGATGAGCATTGCAAACCGAGTTTATATTTTGGAAACTGGAAGCATTTCTTCGTCAGGAAAATCAAGCGACATGATAAAAGATCCGGCTGTAAAGGCTGCATATCTTGGCGGCTAATAGTTTTGTTTGCTTTTTTATAAAACGCGACTTAAAATTATTTAAGGTTGCCATTCTGTAAACTTTTTGGAGGAAATTATGAAAGTATGTGACTTTATGAGCAAAAATGTAATTTATGTTTCGCCAGATACATCTTTGACGGATGCAAAGGCTTTGATGATAAAAGAAAAAATCAATAAGCTTCCGGTTGTTGACAAGTCAAAAAAACTGGTTGGAATTATAACAAAGAATGATTTGCAGAAAGCAGCTCCTTCCAGCGCTTCGACACTTGATATGTATGAATTGGGTTATCTTCTTTCAAAATTAAAAGTTGAAAAGATAATGGTAAAAAACGTAAAAACTGTTGATTTTGATGAAGTGATTGAAGAGGCTGCAAGAACAATGGCAACTGAGAAAATCGGATGTCTGCCTGTAATGAAAGATGGAATTCTTTCTGGAATTATTACCGAAACTGACCTTTTTAACGCATTTATTTCGATGTTTGGAGCGACCTTGCCTGGAGTTCGGGCAGTGATTGAAGTTGCAGAGAAACCTGGCGAACTTGCGAGAATTGCAACTGCCGTGGCTGCAAAAAACGGAAATATTGTTTCTGTGGTAACAGCTGACGGAAGCGATGTTTCAAAGCGGATTATTACGGTAAAAATCGGCAATTTGAGCAAAGAAACAGTTGAAGAAATTATCAGACAGGAAAATGTAAAAATTCTTGACATTCGGGAAAAAAAGTAATTGCGCTTTTTAGATTGCTGAATAAAAAATAATGGAATGCCGGTAGAAATGCCGGCATTTTTTGTTACACGGTTGCGGCAAGGATTGCAGGGGCGGCGAAGCCGTTGCTTTTGGGCAATGTAGCGCGGTTAGCGCGGAACCCCGGAAAGCCTGGTTTTTGCAACGCAAAAAGCCGCCCTGCTGTTAAAAATTATTCTGGCTTTATTTTATAAAGGACCGTAAAAGAAACGTTTTTGATAGACGGAAGGGGCTTAAATTTTGTAAATTATAAGTATGTATGGAAAAATTGAAAAAGTTTTGTCGCAGTTTTTGAGAACTTTTGACAGGCCTTTTACGACAACAGAAATAAATTTATTACTCAAGCCTTACGGTGAAAAAGCTACAGCGGAAGAAATCGATGAATTTTTGCGGGCAGATGACAGAGTGTTTGCTCTTGAAGGGCATTATTATATGACGCATGCCGGGGTTTTTAACGGAATGTTTTTTAGTTTTGTTCCGACCGCTAAAGAACTTGAGCAGAAGCTTTTTATTCCTGGCGACCGTTGTATTCCTTTTGCGGATTGCGAAATGCTTTCGTCGCAGTTGAAATTTGTTTATAACGATAGAATTCTGCCAAAAAAAATTATGACGACCGATTGCAATACGGCAAGAGAATTTTTTACTTTTTTTGGTGATGAATATGCAAGCCAGTATATTGCCGCCGACCCGATAAATAATAAATCTGAAATTGCAAATAACAATTTTGAACTGCCATCGAAAATCAGTTTGACAGGAATTTCGCTTGAAAAAGTTATTTCGGATTTTAATTTTCATAAGGGCGATCGTATTTTGTGCAGAATGGCTGATTGGGATCAGGGAATTATTGAAATTTATCCGATTTTGAATCATAGAAAGACAATTTTGGAATTGAATGAAGAAATCGGAAAAATAAAACTTTGGAACGAAAATCTTGAAAAAGCGTTGTTTGGAAGTTTTGACAAAATGGGGCCTTGCTCAAGCATGGAACAACAGCTTTCGTTTGCGTTTTTAGAGCACAGAAAAGAGCTTTGCGCGCCAGCCTGCGGTTCAATCCATGAATTTTTAAATTCGACAAAAAAAATCAGCATGGAACTTTTTGGCGTAGAAACAAGACTTTGGAAAAAAGGCGAAGATGTTCCTGCTGTTGGAAAATGGAATCGGGAAATGCTTGGGTCTGGGCTTGAGGCGTGTTTGCCAGCCTTGCAGCCTCCAGCATGCTTGCTTGACTGCATTATAAAAGACAGGCTTTTTAACAAAAAAGAAATTAAGCCGGAAGAAATACTTAAAGATTTTCTGCCAGAGGAAATGGAAATTTCTAAGGAAGATGAAGAATTCATTACGTTGCAAATTATAAAAAGAAGTGATATATTACGTGAGCATTATAATTGGTTGGCAGATTTTCCGGTTGCGTCGTTGCGGCACAAGGCTTTAGGCTTGTTTGCAAAAGTTCAGAATTTGGTTTTTGATATTGATGAAGCTGGTGAAAAAATCGAACGGTTTCCGCAGCAGGAGCTTGTTATTCTCTCTCAGTTGTTTGCGCATGCTGCCAGAATTTTGGATATGCTTTCCAATGAAAACGAATTTAAAGATGATGACAGAGATGCGTTAAAACTGTCGCTCGAAGGCATGGAAATGAATTTTGAAGACATTTGTCCTGAATTGCGAAATGCTTTGGACAGATGTTATGTCGAACAGTTTAAGGTTGTCTGATTTTCTGCGGAGGATTGAATGGTTCCTGATGCAAACATCGGTGAATATTTGCGTGCTGGCGGTGTTTATAGAGATATTGAGGGAGATTCTCCGTTTGAAGCTTTTAAATCGCTGTCAGAAAAAGTAAATCTTCCTTCAGAAATACTTCCTGTAAATCTTTATGAAGGTCTTTGCGCCCGCGAAGCTGTTCTGAGCACTGCTGTTGGTAATGGAATTGCAATTCCACATTCGCAGCAGCCGCTCTTAAAAAATCGAAAAGATCAGAGAATTTTTATCTGTTATTTAAAAAATCCGATTGATATGCATGCAATGGACAATAAAAAAGTTCAGACATTGATTATTCCTTTGAGCAGTTCTGTTCAATCGCATTTGCATATTATTTCTCTTCTTGCGCAGCTTTTAACAAAAAGCGATTTTAAAAAAGCTCTTGAATTAAAACTTGGATTAAACGAGCTTTATCCGCTAATCCGAAGAGTTTAATTTAAGTTGATATAAAAATTTTAGGGGTTTTATTATGGACACAAAAGGAATTGCTGCCGTTGCAAAATCAATCCGCAGTCTGTCAATCGATGCTATCCAAAAAGCAAAATCAGGTCATCCTGGACTCCCGCTTGGATGTGCTGAACTCGCTGCAGTTTTGTACGGAGAAGTTCTAAAGCACAATCCTGCTGATTCAAAATGGGCAGATCGTGATCGCTTTGTGCTTTCGGCCGGACACGGTTCTATGTTGCTTTATTCAATTTTGCATTTGAGCGGTTACAAAGTTTCGCTTGACGACATTAAAAATTTCCGTCAAGTAGGTTCAATTTGTCCTGGACATCCGGAATTTGGCTGGACTGACGGCGTAGAAAACACATCTGGTCCGCTCGGACAGGGAATTGCTCTTGCTGTTGGAATGGCGCTTGCAGAATCAATCGAGGCTGCAAAATTCAATACAACGGAACACAAAATTGTTGACCATTATACTTACGCTCTTTGTGGCGAAGGTTGTCTTGAAGAAGGCGTTTCTTCCGAGGCATCTTCTTTTGCAGGACATAATAAACTTGGAAAACTGATTGTTTTTTATGATCAGAATAAAATTTCAATTGACGGTTCGACAGATATAACTTTTACAGAAGATATTGGAAAACGTTACGAGGCTTATGGCTGGCAGGTTTTAAAAGGCGACATGTATGATGTTGAAGGTCTTTTAAAGCTTATTGAAGAAGCAAAAAACTGTTTGGACAAGCCTTCTTTGATTATGCTCAAGTCTGTAATTGGAAAATTCGCTCCAAAGCAAGGAACTCCGGTTGTTCACGGAGAACCTCTTGGAGAAGCAGATGTTGCCGAAACTAAAAAAGCGCTTGGTATAAATCCTGAAGAATTTTTCTATATCGATCCGCAAGCTCTTCGTTATTTTGAAGACAAAAAAGCCAGTTTTGCTAAAAAAGAAGCCGACTGGAACAAAGAATTTGAAGTCTGGGCGAAAGAAAATCCTGAACTTGCAAAACAGTGGAAGGCTTCGTTTGAAGGAGTTGCTGACGGAGAAGCAGAAGATCCTGTTTATGAAATCGGTGCAAATGTTGCGACTCGTTCGGCAAGCGGCGACATGATAAACGCAATGGGACTTAGATATTCTTGTCTTGTTGGCGGAAGCGCAGACCTAAAAGGTTCTAATAAATCTGGAATGAAGTGCGATGGAGGAACTTATACTCCTTCTAACCGTGCAGGCCGCTCCATTGAATATGGAATCCGCGAATTTGGAATGGCAAGCGAAGCTCTTGGAATGTGTTCTCATGGCGGAATTCGTCCGTTTGTGGCAACTTATCTTGTATTTAGCGACTACATGCGTCCTTCAATTCGTTTGGCTTCGATTATGAAGCAGCCTGTAATCTATGATTTGACTCACGATTCGATTTTTGTAGGCGAAGATGGTCCGACACACCAGCCGATTGAGCAGCTTTCTTCTTTGCGCGCGATTCCTGGTGTACAGGTTTTGCGTCCTGGCGATGCTGAAGAGACCGTTGCTGCCTGGCATCTTGCGATGGAAAGCAAAGATCATCCGGTTGTTTTGGCTCTTACAAGACAGAATGTTCCTGTTTACGAAAAAGAAGATAAAAACTGGAAAGAGACAATCAAAAAAGGCGCTTATGTTGTAAAAACTGGCGGCGAAAATCCTGATGTTGCTGTCGTTGCGACTGGTTCCGAAGTGAACATGGCTCTTGACGCTGCTAAAAAAGTAATAGGAAAAACTGTCCGTGTTGTTTCGGTTTTGGACAAGAATTTGTTTGAAAGCGATGAAAAATTTATGAATGAAATTTTTGGCGGAGCAAAACGCGTGATTGTTGCAGAAGCCGGCTGCAGATGTGGCTGGGAAGGAATTGCAACTGGCCGCAAAGATTTGTTTACTATTGACCGCTTTGGTGAATCAGGTCCAGGCAAAAATGTAGCGCAGGCTCTCGGTTTTACCGCAGATAAACTTGCTGAATTGATTGAAGCTTAATAAATGGCTTAGGGGCTGGAAGGGCGGCGTAAGCCGTTCGCTTGCGAATGAAACCCTGCAAGACCCGACCCGCGCAAGCGGGGAAGCCCCAAAAAAATAAAAACTGACTTTTAATTCGGATGAATGAATTTTAAGTCAGTTTTTTTATTTTAAACGAGTTCAAACGTGGTGAGAGAAGTTTTGTCAGGCGGATTTTTGTTGATTTTTCTTTTTGGAAAGAGAATATGAAAAAATTGCCAGCAAAATTCCGCCGAGCACCATTAAAATGCACAAAATTTGCCCGGTCGAAATGTTGAAAAGCGAAGTGTTGAGGTAAATAGGCGCATTTGTGTCGGCGGCGATTCTGTAACCAATGTCTGAGTCTGGTTCACGGAAATATTCGATAAAAAAGCGGAAGATTCCGTATCCAATCGTGTAAATTGCTCCAGAAAATCCGTCAAACGGCTTTTTTTTGCGCAAAAACCAGAGAATTGAAAAAAGTACAAGACCTTCAAAAAACGCTTCATAAAGCTGGCTCGGATGGCGCGGAAGATTTACGAGCAAACCGGAAATTTGGAGTCCGCACTGAGATGCAAAATCTTTTACCCATTGGAATGAAGCCGAAAAACGTTCTGCTTGCGGAAAAATAATTCCCCAAGGTGCGCTTGTGATTCGGCCGTAAAGTTCTCCGTTTAAAAAATTTCCAAGACGGCCAAATGTGTAGCCGAGAGGGATTGCCGTAACCATTGCGTCAATCCATTTGAGCGTCTGGCGTTTGTTTTTTTTGCACCAGAAAATCATTCCGATTAAGCCGCCGATAAAGCCTCCGTGATAACTCATTCCTGCAAGTCCGGTAAACTGTCCTGAAGAGTTGAATGGCCAAAAAATTAGCCATGGCTTTTTCCAGTAGATTCCGGAAGTGTCGTAAATTAAGGTTGAAAAAACGCGTGCGCCGATTAGAAGGAAGATGATTCCTGTGGCAATAAAACTAAAAATGTCGTCTTCTGTGGCTTTTCTTAGTGTTCCGTTGGGAGAAATTTCATCTAGAGCGCCTTCTTTTAGAAGTTTTTTTAGAACCAAGAAGGCTGTTCCGAACGCAAAAATGTACATAAGACCGTACCAGCGGATAAGTCCCAGAACAGGAACTCCAGGAAAGATTTCCGGATGAATCCAAGACGGATAGTTGATATAAAGAGGTAGAAAATTCATTTTATTCTCCATGTGTTTTCAAAAAAAACAGGCGGTATTTTTATTTTAAATCTTAAATCCCTGAGAAGCCGCCTTTACAAGCTTTGATTTTAAAAGCAGGTTTTCGGTTCTGAGTTGATTTAATTCATACTGCTGGGTTTTTATAGTTTCTGCAAGTTCTCCCATGCTCAGTGCTCCTGTGCCAACCAAGTCTTCGACATAGGACATTTTTTGAGAATAGTCGTCATTTGCCTCTTCGCTTGCAAGGTCGTATGTTGAGTCGAGAACGTCTGTTGAAAAATCATCAAATTGAAATGTTTCGCTCTGAAGAATTTTTTCTGCAATTCTATAAATTGCCTGGCTGATTACCGCATTTGGTTTGTAGTTTATGACCGGCAACCTTGATGAAAGCGCTTTGTCCTGCAATGTGTCGCGGTACATTACTCCCAGAGACTCTACGTCGATTCCGAGATATTGCTGGCATGAACGGCGAATTTTTAGGGCTTTGTCGGCATCCTTTGGTTCGTCAATCATATTCATGACAAGGCGCGGATGGAATTGTCTCATGCGGTTTTCAAAAACTGCTGCATTTTCCGGATCAACTTCGCGGAGCGTTTCGATCATTTTTGGAATGTAAAGCCTTTGGAGAGAAGATGAATCGTTTTTGAGTTTTTCTAGATATTTTGAGGCCGGGCTGTTTTTTTTGAATGAACTTGCCATGAGCCGGAAAACTGCGTTTTTTAAAAAAAGATAGCCGTTGAGGGTCGCTGTAACTGTTGGCGCTGTAACTACAATTCCCTGTGGAGAAAGAAGAAACAAATCGAGAATTGTAAGGTGAGTTCCTGCTCCAAGGTCGATTATAAGGTAGTCGCAGTTTAAATTGCGGAAATTCCTGATAATTGAATTTTTCTGAGCGCTTTTTAAAGTGCTCAAGCCAGGAATTTCAGAATCTCCTGCGATAAAAGAAACATTTTCGTATTCTGTCGGCTGGATTATGTCTTCAAATTTGTTTTCGCCTGTAATGAAAGTGCCGATTCCTTTTTTTGCAGAAAACTGGCCGATTACAAGATGAAGGTTTGACGCGCCTAAGTCTAGGTCTGCCAGAATTACTTTTTTGCCGGCCTGTCCGAGTGCGATTGCGAGATTTGCAGAAAGAAGACTTTTTCCTACGCCTCCTTTTCCGCTTGCTATTGGAATGATTTGCATGGCTTTATTCTACCATAGTAAAAACAGAAAATACAGAGGTTCTTTTTATAGAAAAAATATGAATTTTCCGAAAAAAAAGGAACCTAATTCTTTCTCTTGCCTTAAAATAGATTGAAGTCTAAAATACAGGCTATGAAAAAAATTAAACATGGCATAAAAGTTGTTTTTTTGTATTTTTATGCAATAATCTTTGCTTCTCAATGTTTTGCCGAATCTTCTTCAAATTCGACATCGAAAATAAATAAACGTACACAGCAATATATGGAAATGATGAACGGAGTTTTTGACTTTGTTCAGAGAAATTATGTTGATGAGGTTGACCCTGAAACGCTATATACGGGCGCCCTAAAAGGAATGCTTTCTGCCTTGAACGATCCGTACACCGTCTATCTAGACAATTCGACTTTTAGAAGTTTAAATGACACTACAAAAGGAAAATTTGGAGGAGTTGGACTTTCTATTTCCAAGGCATTTGTTTCTACCTCAGAAAAACCCGCTTATGTAGAAGTTGCTTCGCCCATAGAAGATGCACCTGGATTTAAGGCTGGAATTCAGGCAGGAGATTTAATTATTTCGGCAAACGGAACTGACACTTCAAAAATAACAATGGACGAAGTTTTGGATATTTTGCGCGGTCCAGTCGGAGAAAAAGTTGATCTTGTGATTCGTCGTGGACAAAATATTGAATTTCCGGTGACTTTAAAAAGAGAGATGATTGAAGTTCCGACGGTAAAATTTGGGACAATAAAGGAAGTTGAAAAAGCCGGAACTGTAGGTTATGTAAGAATTATTGAATTTACACCGCAGACAGCAGAGCGCGTTCAGCAGGCTTTGGATTCATTTAAAAAAGAAAAAATTTCTGCTTTGATAATTGATTTGCGCAACAATCCCGGCGGACTTATAACGTCTGTTGTTGATGTTGCGGATAAATTTATTGATAAAGGGCCGATTGTTTCGACAAAAAGCCGTCTTGCCTTTGAAAATTCTGTTTTTACGGCAAGTCCACGCAAAACGACTTTAAAAAAAGATATTCCTATTGTAGTTTTAATCAACAAAGGTTCGGCTTCTGCTTCTGAAATTCTTTCTGGCGCGTTAAAAGATAATCATCTGGCTTACCTTGTTGGCCAGCGCACTTACGGAAAAGGTTCTGTTCAGCAGGTGCTTCCGCTTTCTTCGACAGACGGCATAAAAATTACAATGGCGCGTTATTACACTCCGAGCGATACTAATATCGACAAAATCGGAATTCCGCCGGACAGAGAAGTTTTATTCCCGGATTTTACAGAAGATGGCGAAAAACAGTATACCGAATTGATGAAAAGCGACGAAATTGAAAAAGTCGTTGAACAGAATAAAAATATGACGGAAAAGCAGATTGCAGATTTTGCAGAAAAATTGCACGAAAAATACACTGCAATTGATTTGCCGACACTCAGAAAACTCGTAAGAAACGAAGTAAACCGCACAAAAGGCACAATGCTTTACGATTTGGACTGGGACGTTCAGCTTGTTGCGGCTCTTGATATTTTGAGCGGATCTAAGGCTGAATTTGATGAACTTTTAAAAAATACAAAAACTCTTAAAGAATTGCAGGAAGAGGCGGCTTTAAAAGACGAATCGCTGTCTGCCGAAAAAAAATGAGGCAGTTTGTTTCGACAGTAAATCCAGACAAAAAAGGACTTCTCGAAATTAACGGAAAAGATTTTCGTTATTTAAAACAAGTTCTTAGGCTTTCTGTCGGTGATATGCTTTATGTCCGTTTGCCAGACGGGAAACTTTCTGGTACGACCGTTGCAAAAATTGATGAAAACAGGCGCGCCGTAACTTTGCAAGTATGCGATTCTGTTTTGGAAGTTTTAAAAGAAGAAGGCGAAAATCAGAGCGAATATTGTCCGAAAGTGAATTTTTATCTTTTTCAGTTTGTTGCAAAGAGTTCAAAAATGGATTTGATTGTGAGACAGGCAACAGAATGTGGAGTTTTAAAAATAATTCCTGTGATTGGAAAATTTACGCAAAATGGCGTAGCAGAAAAGAATTTTCGCAATTCACGTTATGAGCGGATTGTAAAAGAAGCTCGCCAGCAGAGCGGAAGTCCAGTTTTGACCGAAATTGAAGAAACTTTGACGTTGGATGAAGCCTGTGCGCTTTGGAAAGAAATTGCCGGAGAAAATTCAGAAAGCGGTTTTGCCTGCGTTTTGTACGAGCGAAGCGAAAAAACAAAAAGTCTTTACGAAGTCATTTCGGATTCTGAAAAAATAAAAAATTACGCAGTTTTTTGCGGGGCGGAAGGCGGAATAAGTCCCGAAGAAATAGAAATTCTTTCTAAAAATGGAATTGTTCCAGTTCACTTTGAAACAAATATTTTAAGATGCGAAACTGCGGCGCTTTATGGCATTGCCTGCGTGCAGAATGCAGTAATGGGAAGAAAGATATGGCAGAAGAATTAAGAAATGAAAATTCAAAACTAAAAAGAATAAATTTGCTTGGTGTTCCGGTTGACGTCTGCAATCCTGGCGACATGGACGACGTTATTCTTGAAATTCTCGCAAAACCTGGCTCAAAACAGATTGTCTTTCTTTCTGTCTGGGATTTGCTAAAAGGCAGAAAAAAGAAAAAGAATTTTAGCAAGTATTTACATTCTGCCGATTTAATTTTGCCGGTTTCAAAAAGTATTATCTGGGGCGCAAAATTCTTAAAAAAAACAGTTCCTGTAAGATACAATCCTTTTTCCGCAGTAATTGCAATTTTGTCGGTCATGGAATATCACTACAAATCGCTGTTTTTGCTTGGAGGACGAAAAAAGGCTCTTCAAAAAGCAGAATCAAATTTGCGTTCAACCTTGCCAAACCTTCAAATTGTCGGCCGTTACGTCGGATATTATTCAAAAGATATTGAAAAAGATGTAGTCCAGGCAATTTATAAAGCGGCGCCTTCTCTTGTAATTGTGAGCGATGGAATAAAGGAAAAAAAATTGTGGGCCTATAACCGGCGGAACAATTTTGCTTCGAGCATTTTTTTGTATTACAAAGATTGCATTGGAATTTTTTCTGATCGCGTAAAAAGAGTAAGCGAAAAAACTTTTGACCGTGGACTTGAAATTTGGCCGGAAATTTTTAAAAATCCTTTGAAAATTTTTCTCATTTTTCCGTATTTGCGTTATATAATTTTAGTATTCTGGTACAGACTTTTTAAAAAGAATTCTTGAGAGTTTTTTTGAAAGGCAAAATCTTTTTTTTCTCACTAAATTCGGCATTTGTTTCAATGTGTTCAAATGCGCTTTCGGGCTTCTGTTGTTTTGAAGTTTTAAATTCAGAAAAGTCATTTAAAAATTGTCTTTTGCATTTTTCGAACTGTATTTTTTTGTGCGATTATGATTTTTTTAAAGGTGATGGACTTTTTGGCGAAATAACAAAACAGAACGGACACAAAATTTTCTTTTTGACGACAAAGGTTCAGAACAGTTCTTATATTCCAAAATATGTAATTTATCTTCCGTTCGGGTTTCCGCTGCTTTTTAAAATGATTGGTTTTGAAATTGATAATGAAGAAAATCCTGTCTGTCAAAAAAATTCTTCTTTTAACTTGGCAGGCTCGTCTCTGGGCGTAAAAAGATTGCGTCTTCAGATTGCGCAAGCGGCAAAGCACAAAGATTGCGTTCTTTTTACTGGAGAAAGTGGAACTGGAAAGTCGCTTGCTGCAAAAATTCTGCACGAAATGAGTCCTGCTGGAAAAAAAGGCAAAAAACTCATAACCGAAAATATTTCTGCTGTATCCGAAGGTCTTTTCGAAAGTGAACTTTTTGGCGTAAAAACTGGAGCCTTTACTGATGCAAACTGTGAGCGTGAAGGATTGATTGGCAGGGCGGACGGAAGCTCGATTTTTTTTGACGAAATTGGCGATTTTCCGCTGCATCTTCAGTCAAAACTTTTGCTTGCTGTTCAGGATGGTTTAATCCGAAAAATTGGAAGCGATGAAAGCCGAAAAGTCGATGTTAGGTTTATTTTTGCAACAAATCAAAATCTGCGGAACAAAATAAAAAATGGCGGTTTTAGGAAAGACTTGTTTTTTAGGATAAGCGCAGTCGAAATTGAAATTCCGCCGTTAAGAAAAAGAAAAGAAGATATTTTTGAGCTTTCAGCTGAATACTTAAAAAAGCGCGGACTTAATTTTTCGATTTCCAAAAACGCACTTTTAAAACTTCAGGATTACGACTGGCCTGGAAATATTCGCGAACTTGAAAATTGCTTGGCAAAAGCTGTCAGAAACTGCAAGAAAAATGTCATTGGTCCTGAATTGATTCATTTTTTTGAGCAAGACCTGCAATTTTTGTGAATGTTTTTTCAATGTAGGAAGCCTCGCCTTCGCTCAAAGACGCCCTTGAAAGAATTCCGCGCCAAAAATTTTCCATGTCTTCTCTTCCAGCAACCTTGAAAAAACCGGTTTTTTTAAGACTTTCTGAAATTGTGTTTACAGTTTTGTCCAAACGTTCGAGGTTTACAGGAACATAGCCTGGACTTATTTTTGTCTGCGTTCTAAAAAATTGGTATGCAATAATTTGAACTGCGTGCGAAAGGTTGAGAGATGCAAAGCCTGGCGAAGAAGGAATTGTAACTCCGATTGTACATTCTGAAAGCTCTTCGTCGGAAAGACCTGTGCGCTCATTTCCAAAAACTGCTGCGACAGTCTGACCTTTGCTTGTTTCTGTTCCTGAAATGTCCGAAGCGAGTTTTGCAAATTCTTCCGGGAGCAAAAGTTTGTCTTTGCGTTTTTTTCCTCGTCGGCGTGTTGTGCCTGCGGAAAGCGCGCAGTCTTTTGTGGCTTCTGTAATCGAATTAAAAAATTTCGCGTTTTCCCAAATGTCTGCCGCATGAATCGCAAGCCGTCTTACATGCTCGTCGTCAAAATTTTCTTTTGCCCCGACAATCCGCAGGTCAGAAAGCGCATTGTTTGCCATTGCGCGGCAAACTGCTCCAACGTTGCGGCTTTCTTCGGGATTTACAAGGACGATTGCAATTTTGTTAAGGTTCATTTGCGCTTTGCTCCAGATGAAAAACTTATAAAGATATTTTAGCGTTTTTGCAAAAAGCTGTCATTTAATTTAGATTTTTTTGATTAGCAAAAAAAATTGCTGTATAATTTTTTGCATGAAAAATTTTGAAGGAAAGAACGCCCTTGTTGTTGGTGGAAGCGGTGGAATTGGTTTTGAAATTTCCAGAATGCTTTTAAAAAACGGAGCGAATTTAATAATTCATGGACGAAATTTGCAAAAACTTGAAAAAACAAGACAAAATTTAAAAAGTGAATTTGAAAATAAGATGGAAATAAAAATTGTGCCGTTTGATTTTGATTCTGAACCTTTTGAAAATCTGCAAAATTCCGAACTGATAAAAGAAATCCAAAAAATAGACATTTTGTGCGTCTGCTACGGACCTTTTTTGCAAAAAAGTTTAGATAAAATGAGTTTTTCTGAGTGGCAGAAAATTTCGCTTTTAGATTATGCCCTTCCTGGAATTTGCGTGAGCGCGGCTCTTTCTGAAATGAAAAAAAAGCACTTTGGAAGAATTTTGCTTTTTGGCGGAACAGGAACAAATTTTCGTTCGGAATTTTTGACAAATGCCGCTTATGCTGGCGCAAAAACCGGACTTGGCGTTCTTGTGCAGTCGGTTGCCTGCGGATTTTCTTCCGATGGAATTACCTGCAATGCGATTTTACCGGGCTTTACCGAAACTGAATATCAGAGCGAAAAAATTCTTGAGGAAGGCAAAAACAAAATGCCTGAAAAAAAATTGATTGAAAGGGAATCGATTGCTAAAAAGGCTGAATTTTTGCTAAAAAGTGACGATTTGAACGGAGTTTTGTTGAAAGTTGACCGAGGATGGAGTCCTTTGAACGCTGGAAAAATGAATTGACTTTTACGCGCAAAAACAAAAATGCACGTGAACCGAAAATATAGCCCTGATTGCAGCAGCGCGAAGCGTCCGGCTTTGCCGGATAAAACTGCGAAAAGCAGGTTGCGGGAGGTGAATGCGCTCTGTTTTTTGAATTTTCAGGAATTTGATAAATTTGACATAATAGCGATTTTTGTCTTATAATTTACCGTATATCGAATGTTAGCAGGGGTTTTATGAGTAACAATAATATTGTTCCTGGATTTAATGACGAAAAAGATGACAGTCTCAAAATAAATCTTGAAAAAGTACCAGAAGTTGAAAACTGCCTGACAATATATTTGCTTGGATACATTGACACTTACAATTCGAGCTTTTTTCAAAAAAGAATTGCAAGGGTTGTGGAAGCAGGTTATGTAAATCTTATTTTTAACTGCGCTTCTCTTAATTATGTTTCTTCGACTGGAATTGGCTCGTTTACTGCATTTTTAAAAATGGTAAAACCGAAGGGCGGGGATGTTGTTCTTCTTGAAATTCAGCCGAAGGTTTACGAAGTTTTCCAGCTTTTGGGCTTTAGTCAGTTTTTTAATATAAAAGATTCGATGGGAGATGCAATCAACTTTTTCAAAAACGGAACTCAGGTTGAAGAAAGCGTTTTTCCGAAGATTTTTAGTTGTCCTGTTTGTTCAAAACGCCTAAAGGCGACAAGAAGCGGACGATTCCGCTGTTCTGAATGTAAGTCGATTCTTGCAATTGACCAGCAAGGTTCAGTTTTTTTGGGATAGAAAATTTTATAAAAAATTGTGTAAATTTTTGTGTCAAATCTTGTGTTTTTGACGTTGAGCAAAAGAAGCGGCACAAAAAACTTTTTTGAAAATAAAATCCGCTGGCATAAAAAGAGCAGGCGGATTTTTTTATGTCAAAAATAAAAAAAGTTGGGCAAAACAAAGTTTGGCGAAAGATGCTTGTGGATAAAATGTGCTTTTGTGCGGAAGCTTGTGTATAAATTGTGGATACTTGTGCATAACTTGTGGATAAAATGTTTAAAAACGTGTGTATAGTTAAAAATTTAGAATGAAAAGTGGCAGGACTTGTGAACGTTTTTTTGTCGAATTGAATACTGGTTTTGTTAATTTATTGTGTTGTAAGGAATTAGTAAAATAAAAAAAATCTTAAAACCAATTATTTTTTTTAATAACGTTTGTTCGTTTTGCCGAAAATTTAATAACTAACGAAAGTTTGTGTGTACAACTTGTGGATAACTTGTGATTATGAGGTTTACAAAAGCTGATGAAGACCGCATTTAATATGATTATTTATTATCTTGTTGCAACTTTTTTTGGATTGATTGTTGCTGCCGGAATTTATATGCTTTTCTGCGATTTGACACTTTTGGTTGCAGGCGAAAAATTGAACTTTTTTAACTGGAACTTTTTTGTCCGAGGCCTTTTTGTTGCTTTTCCGCTGACTGTAAGTGTTGTTCTTGGATTTATAATTTTTTATGGAATTCGTCATCGGGAAAATCATTTTTTTCGTCTTGGCGCCTATATTTTTTTGTGCGCGCTTACTTGGTTTTGTTTGGTGCCAGTTTGCTTTAATCTTCAAAGATCTTGCGAAAACAAAAAAACAGAAAATAATCAAAAAAAACTTTTATCGTCTGGTTTTTTCAGACCGGAGGCCGGAGGCGTCTTTTATTTTTCCAGGGTTGAAGAAAATGGAAAATCAAACGGTCTTTTTATCGATTTGAGCGGAATTACTGGAGAAGCCGGCTCTATCGTCAAGTTTTTTGATTCTTCTGTGGAAGAACTTTATGACGGAAAGTATTCAGACACTTTGATTCGAGATGTTGTAAAGCTTCCTCTGGTTTTGCTCGTTCCTTTGCGTGTTTATTCAACTTTGATAGAAAATGCACGTTCTGCCTGGAATTGCGGCTGGCTGAGCTGGATTTCGTTTTTGAGTTTTGTTCTTGCGCTTTGTTCGGTAATTTCGTTTCAATATACGAGCGGCTGGCGGCTTATAAATGCGCTCAGCGTAATGTTTGCAGCCGGAGTTGTCTGTCTTGTGAATTATTCTTTTTATAAAGGATTTATTTTTAAAAATTTGCGGATTTCGTGGAATGAGCATTTGCTTGCAGTCGAACCAGGCGGAAAAATGAATTTTATTCAAAAAATTTTTGAGAATTCAGAACCTCTTCTTGTTACGATAAATCTTTTTTTATTTGCCTTCATTTTGGTTTCTGGAATTCTCTTATTTATATTCAAATATAAAAACAAAAAAGAGGCCGAGCGATGAGAAAGTCCGCTGCAATAATTTTTTCTTATGCTTTTTTAGTTTTTGCACTTTGCCTTGGAATTTCTGCTTTTATTGGGAGAGTTCCTTCTGTTCTTGAAGAATATCGTCGGACTTATATTTTTTGCCGTGGATTTTTGTATTTTTTTAGACTTTTGCCCGCGGTTTTGAGTTCCGGCTTTTTGGTTGCGCTTTCGATTTATTTTGGAATTGATTCCGAAAAAGCACAGATGCGTTTTAGTCCGGTTATTGTAAAAGATTTTAAAAGAACTATGATTTTGTCGCTGATTCTCGTTGCCGTTATGAGCGGAGTTTCAGAAATTGCCGCTCCAGTTGTTCAGCGAAAAAAAAACTTTGCTGAAAATTCTGAACGGCTTTTGACAGAATATATTCAGCTTGGAAACGAATCTCTTGCTGCCGAAAATTATGTTTTAGCTCACCGTTACGGAACCCAGATTCTAAAAATTCGACCGGCAAGTTCGGAAGGAAAAAATTTAATCGACAAGTCAGAGGCGGTATTAAAAGCAATAAAGAAAATTTCTCCAGAAACAGAAAAAGTAAAAACAGGCGGAAATCTTAATATTTTTGATGAAATTTCTGGCGAAACGGTAACTTCTCTCATCAATAAATCAAAAATGGCGGCAGAAAAAGGCAAATGGTTTGACTCTCATTATTTTGCTCAGCTTGCCACGACTACCGGTTCAGAAAAAGACATAAACATAAAAGAAGCGCACAGGCTTGCAAGCCAGGCATGGAACGTTTTGCAGTCTGTCTCTCCTTCTGCAAAAACACGAGACCAAATTTTATTTGCAAAAAAGCGTTCTGCGTATAAGGCGCTCTCCGAAGGCGACAATATTGAAGCTTATTATCGGTTTGTGGAAATTTCAAAGCAGGATATTGAATGGGCTTCAGATCCAGATGTGACGGAATTTTTAACGATTGCACGCAACCGTATGGAAAAACAGTGCTTTTTTATCGATGAAACCGACAGTCTTAGGATTTTTGAAAATTTTCTGAATGTTTATTTTACGGTAAAACATTCGGACGGACGGACAGATGTTGTTTATATTCAGGGAATTACACCGGTTTATGACAATGGCGGAATGGTGCAGTATTTGCGCGGTCTGACGGTGACAACCTTTGCCAAAAACGGAAGTTTTATAAAGTCGTTCAGCGTTCCTTATGCAAAAATGCTTTCAGTTGCAGTCAGTTCTTTTGACGAAAATTTGCACGCTCAGCTTGACTTGCCTCAAAAAGTAAAAAGAGTTCCGTATATTTTGTTAAAAAGTCTAGACAGAAACGGACGCGAAAAAATAATTCTTCCAAAATACGAGTTTTCAGATTCTTTGCATCCCGACCAAAAAACGCAGCCGGTTTCGACAGTGCTTGCCATGTCGGTAGAAGATTTTTTTACGGCTTGCGAGCAGAGCGCCGGATTGAGGACAATGCCTTTGAACACGCTCTTAAAAACTGCCGGAAAAGCGCAGAATTTCGGTTTTTCCAACGAAATTTCCGGCGCATTTTTAATAAAGCGAATTACTTATCCGCTCATAATGATGACAATTTTAGTTTTTTTTGCAGGATTAGCCTGGAATTTTAGAATTCACAAAGAGCAGGTTTTTAAATTTGTCTGGGTTTTTATAATTCCATTTTGCGCTTTAGCATGCGACGCATTTATTCAAATTATTTTGTCAATTGCCGAACTTTTTAATTTTATGCTTGTGAGCGTCGCCGGAACTGCCTCCCTCTTGGTTGCGCTCGGATTCTGGATTGTAGTATTCTTTTTTGCAGTATTTTATTTTGTGACTAGAAAAACGAATTAAAATTTGGACGGCAATTTGCGCTCTAACCAGCTGCTTCGGGTTCCGCTGTCCGCTCCATTGCAAATAAATTTGCAACTTACGCCCTGCGCATCTGGCGTAAGTTGTTTTTTTAGCTTTTATTTTTGCAATTTTAGCTGATTTCCACACGTTTTATGTGCGCGCCAAGACTTTGCAATTTTTCTACAAGGTGTTCATATCCTCGTTCAATCTGATAAATATTTGAAATTGTCGATTCGCCATGAGCTGCCATTGCTGCAATTACCATGGCCATGCCCGCGCGCACATCCGGCGAAACAAGATTATCTCCGTGCAAAATACTTGGGCCGGAAACAACTGCGCGGTGTGGATCGCAGAGAGTAATTCTTGCTCCCATGCTTATAAGTTTATCAACAAAGAACATTCTGCTTTCAAACATTTTTTCAAAAATCAAAACAGTTCCTTCAACCTGGGTTGCAACAACTGTCATAATCGAAGTTAAATCAGGCGGAAATCCCGGCCATGGAGAATCATCAATTTTTGGAATCATTCCTCCCAAGTCTGTGTTTACTTTCATTTCCTGACCGACAGCGACTGTCAGAGTGTCGCCTTCGATTGTCCATGTTATTCCAAGCTTGCCAAATGCAACGCGCAAAGGCCTCATGTCTTCCGCGCGGATTCCAGTAATTGTAATTGAACCTTTTGTTGCGGCCGCAAGTCCAATATATGAACCGATTTCCATAAAATCAGGTCCAATTGAAAAATCAACTCCGTGTAGTTTTTTTACACCGTCGATTATAAGGATATTTGAGCCGATTCCTGAGATTTTTGCTCCCATTGCAACGAGCATGTTGCATAAATCCTGCACGTGCGGTTCTGAGGCCGCATTCGTGATTTTTGTTCTTCCTTCTGCAAGAACAGCCGCCATAACTGCATTTTCTGTTGCCGTAACGGAAGTTTCGTCAAGAAATAAATCTGCTCCGACAAGTTTGTTTGCTGTAAAAGTGAATGGACCGTCAACTGTTATTCGTGCGCCAAGTTCCTGAAGAGCGAGAAAGTGCGTGTCTAAGCGTCTGCGGCCGATTACATCGCCTCCTGGAGGCGGCATGACAGCTTTTCCAGTTCTTGCAACGAGCGGACCTGCAAAAAGGATTGAAGCGCGGATTTTTTTGCTCAATTCACTTGGAATATCAGTTTTTTCGATTTTTTTTGCTTCAATTTTCCAGGTGTGGTGCTCAATTTTTTCGACATTTGCTCCGAGCGATTGCAAGATTGAAATCATTACCGAAGTATCTTCAATGTCTGGAATATTTCGCAAAATTACAGTTTCGTCTGTCAAAAGAGAAGACGCAATGCACGGCAATGCAGAATTTTTGTTTCCGCTCGCTTTTACAGTTCCGCGGATTGGAATTCCGCCTTCGATTTTGTATTCAAACATTTTGTTCTCCAAAGTGTTATTTTTTTAATTTAGTTTCGGCTTAAACTGAGCACAAATTTATTAGGACTTCTAATGCCTTGCTCATTTCGTTCAGGCTTGCCCACTCTGAGCGCGAATGAAAATCGTGGCCGCCAGTAAAAATATTTGGTGTTGGAATTCCCAGTTCTGTAAGCCGTGAACCATCTGTTCCTCCGCGGATTGGAGGAAAAACAGGCTCAATTCCGGCAGATTTGTATGCGTTTACAAGTTTTTGCACGGTTTGAGGTGAATTTTCAAGTCCGTTTTTCAGGTTTGCATATTGAAAAGTGTGTTTTACTTCTGTTTTGCCGCCAAAAATCAGGGCCGTTGTCTGTGCAAGTTTTTCGATTAAGGCTTTTCGTTTTTCCATTCCTTCTGTGGAAAAGTCTCTCAAAAAAACAGTAACTTCTGCTTTTTCTATTGTGCCGGAAATTTCCATTGGCGCAAAAAATCCTTCAAAACCGCATGTTGTTTCTGGAGCTTCGTGTCGTGGAACTGAAGCAATAAAATTTGCCGCCATAACCGCCGCATTTACCATTTTGCCGCGTGCGCTTCCTGTATGAGTTGAAATTCCTGTAAATTTAATTTCGCTTTTGCAGGCGTTAAAACATTCGGTTTCGAGTTCACCCAAATTTCCGCCGTCTACAGTGTAAGCTTGTTTTGATTTTATTAGGTTGAGAGGAACGTTGTCCATTCCATGCCCAGTTTCTTCGTCCGGGCTAAAGCAAATTTCTATTTCGCCGTGTTTTATTTGCGGATTTTCCTTAAAAAAAGCAAGTGTCTGCATAATTTCGGCAATTCCTGCTTTGTCGTCAGCCCCCAAAAGTGTTGAGCCGTCTGTCGAAATTATTGTGTCGCCGTCTTTTTTTGTAAGAACAGGTTTTACATTTTGACCTGAACATTCTTCTACAGTGTCCAGGTGCGCAAGAAGACAAAATGAATCTGAAACATTTGCTCCGTCCGAAGCCTGCAACCGACCGTAAACGTAGCATTTTTCTGTAATTTGAACGTCGGAAAGACCGAGTTGTTCAAGTTCTTCTTTTAGAAGTCGAGCTAAGTCAAACTGTCTGTCGGTCGAAGGCTGAAAACCCGAATCGGCACGGGAACTATCGCTGGTTGTCCAAATCTGAACATACCGTAAAAACCGTTCAAGAAGAGCATTTTTTTGCCCGTCAGAAATAAAAATCATAAAAATATTATAAGCAAAAAACGAAAAATAAAACAGAGGAACGTTAAAGCGGTTTTAAACTCTTTACAATGTATTTGAAAGTTGCTGTTTTTGAATCGTTTTGAATGGCGGAATACAAAAATAGTTCTGGATAGCCGTATGTTTTGTTGTAACTTAGAAGCAGTTTTTCATAATTTGAACTGGTGTCTGTGGATACTGTTTTTATTGCGGGGAACAGTTCCTCTATGGAAGTAATCAAGCTATCTTCTTCGGATATGTTAGTTTTTTCTGAGAATTTTATTGAATTATTTTTGCCGGAAACTGTAATTTGAACTTCGTATGCTTTTTCCGAATTGCCTTGTAGTTCGCCGTTTAGAACAAAAATGTAGTTTTCGGGCTTTTTTATGTTCCACAGGGCATAATTTTTGGAATAAGAAGTTTCGCTAAAATCCATGGGTTGGTCGCCAGGTCCGTCGGAACCGTAAATGTTATGGCAGGAAAAAGTCAGAAGCGAAATAAAACAGGCTGTAAGCATAACGGCAAAAAAAGTATTTCTTTTATTTATCTTCTTCCTCTTCTAGGTTATGGGCTACTCCAAAAAAAACGCTATAAAACTAAATATAACAAAAAGTTTAAATATGTCAAGTTTTTTGTATGAAACTCAAACTGTTCAAAACTTAAGTGTCATTTGCTTAAATTTTTGAATAAGAGGCGTTGCTGTTTTTTATTTGTTTCTATTGACAGAAACAGAATATTGATGTATTGTTTCTTTTGATAGAAACAATAATTGGGGTTTTTTATGTCAGATATTTTTGATTCAGTTTATAAATGTATTTCTAGTGAGCGTTATACTCCTTATTCGTTGGCCCGCAAAATCGGGGCTGTTGGCATTTTGGAATCGGCAAGTTTTGCAAAAGGGCGTGAACGTTACTCGATTTTGATGGCTGAGGAGGCTTTCAAGATTGTTCAGGACGATGACGGAGTTGCATTTTTAATTGACGGCTCCCGTGTGCCTTTTGTTCCTGTGGAAGATTCTCTTGACGCTCTTGGCCGTAAAAAGCCGGCTGATATTTTGGACGCTCTTTTGTATGTTGCACAGCAGCACAAAAATTTTGAAAATTCTTCTGATATTCCGGTTCCGGCTTCTGGAATGGGATATTTGAGCTATGAGTTTGCAAGAAGATGCGATAATATTCGTTTTTTTGAGCAGGAAGATGAACTTGGAATTCCTGAAAGCCTTTTTATTGCCGGACATATTTACATTGTGTTTGACCATTTTACCGAAACAATGCATATTTTTGGTTTTAACTACAAGGAGCACAAAATCGATATTCAAGCTGCTGTTGAAAAAATGGTCAAAAGAATAAACGACATGGATTTTTCTTATGTTGAAAACGAAATTGGAAAATTTGAATATAAAATTCTGACAGATATTGAGCAGTCTAAGCGCGAATATGTTCAAAAAGTTGAAGAACTTAAAAAGCACATTGTTGACGGAGACATAATCCAGGCGGTTCCGAGCCGCCGTGTCCAGATCGAATGCAAGGCGACGGCTTTGCAGGTTTATGGAAAACTGAGAAAAGTAAATCCTTCGCCTTATATGTTTTATCTTGATTTTGGAAATTTTCAGTTGACAGGAGCTTCTCCGGAAAGTTTGGTGCGCGTGCGTGAAGGAAAAGCGTCGATTCATCCGATCGCAGGAACAATTCATCGTGGAAAAAACGAAGCCGAAGATGAAGAATTGAGCAAAACTCTGCGTGAAAATCCAAAAGAACGCGCCGAACATCTTATGCTTGTTGATCTTGCAAGAAACGATTTGGGACGAGTCTGCAAGAGTGGAAGCGTGACTGTTCCTCAATATATGGAGTGCGAGCGTTACAGCCACGTAATTCATCTTGTTTCGAATACGGAAGGTTTTGTGCGCGAAGGCGTAAAGCCGATTCAGGTTTTGAGGGCGTCTTTTCCGGCAGGAACTGTGAGCGGAGCGCCTAAAATCAGCGCAATGCAGATTTTGAGCCGTTTGGAAAAAATAAAAAGGCGTTTTTATGCCGGGGCGGTCGGATATATCCAGAACAACGGGGATTTAGATTTTTGCATTACGATTCGTTCTTGCTTGTGTAAAGATGGAATTTTTAGTTTGCAGGCCGGTGGTGGAATTGTTTACGATTCGACTCCTGAACGTGAATTTACTGAAACTCAGGAAAAGCTCGGCGCTTTGATTGATACTTTGACTAAATAAAAAATGCGTTAGGTTATGGAGCACCGCCGAAGGCGTTCCAAAAGACAAAATGGGAACCGTTTTGTCTTTTGGAATGGAGCGAGTAGCGGAAGTGCGGAACAACCGGCCCGCGCAAGCGGGAAACGCCCATTATGATTATTTTAAAATTTATTTCGAATTCATTTACGAATTTTCTTGCCGATTGGAATTTATTTTTATATTTTAAAGTTAAAGTTGATGAAAAATCGCTTTGGATAACGAAAAAAAATTATAGGAGATAAATAGAAAATGGCAAAACAGTTGATTTTCAATGAAGATGCGCGCAAAAAGATGCTTTCTGGCGTTGAGCAGATTGCACGCGCTGTAAAAGTTACACTTGGTCCTTGCGGACGTCTTGTTATGCTGGACAAGAAATTCGGCGCGCCGACTATCACAAAGGACGGCGTTAGCGTTGCAAAGGAAGTTGAGCTTAAAGACCCTTTTGAGAATATGGGTGCTCAGCTTGTAAAAGAAGTTGCTTCTAAGACAAACGATGTCGCAGGCGACGGAACTACAACTGCCACTGTTTTGGCTTACGCAATTGTAAAAGAAGGATTGAAGTCAGTTGCCGCTGGAATTACTCCAATCGAGGTTAAGCGCGGAATTGACAAGGCTGTCGCTGTTGCTGTTGAGGAAATCAAAAAGAACAGCCGCGCAGTCAAAGGCTCGGATGATATTACCCACGTTGCGACAGTTTCTGCGAACAACGACCCTGAAATCGGAAAAATCCTTGCGGATGCAATCGAGAAAGTCGGAAAAGACGGCGTAATCACTGTTGAAGAGTCCAAGAATATGGACACAACTGTTAAGACAGTTGAAGGAATGCAGTTTGACCGCGGATATATCTCTTCTTACTTTGTTACAGACCGCGAGAGAATGGAAATCAACTACAGCGACGCTTATGTTTTGATTCACGACAAGAAAATTTCCACAATGAAAGATCTTCTTCCATTGCTCGAAAAAGTTGCTCAGACTGGAAAGCCGCTTGTAATTATCTGCGAGGATATGGACGGCGAAGCTCTTGCAACTTTGGTTTTGAACTCAATCCGCGGAACACTCAAATGCGTTGCTGTAAAAGCTCCTGGATTTGGCGACAGAAGAAAGGAAATGCTTCAGGACATCGCGATTTTGACTGGCGGAACTGTAATCTCTGAGGAGCTTGGACTTAAGCTTGACCAGACAGACCTTAGCCAGCTTGGACAGGTTAAATCTGTAAAAATCGACAAGGACAACACAACTTTGGTTGACGGAGCAGGCGACAAGAAAGCGATTGCCGACCGTGTTGCGGAAATCAAGGCTCAAATTGAAAAATCTACTTCTGACTACGACAAGGAGAAGCTCAAGGAGCGTCTCGCAAAACTTTCGGGCGGAGTTGCTGTAATCAATATCGGTGCAATCACTGAGACCGAGATGAAAGAGAAGAAATTCCGTGTTGAGGATACTTTGGCGGCTACACGCGCGGCTTTGGAAGAAGGAATTGTTCCAGGCGGCGGAATTGCGTTGCTTGAAGCTGCGGCTGCTCTTACTGACGATGCTGCGAAAGACCTTTCTGACGACGAGAAAGTCGGATTCAAGATTGTCCGCCGCGCTTTGGAAGAGCCAATCCGCCAGATTGCTGAGAACGCAGGCGTTGACGGTGCGGTTGTCGCTGAGAAAGCTAAGCACGAGAAGAAAGGCGTTGGCTACAATGCACGCACTGGAAAATGGGTTGACCTTATGGATGATGGAATCATTGACCCAGTTAAGGTTACACGCTCGGCTTTGCAGAATGCGGCTTCTGTTGCAGGAATGTTGCTGACTACAGAATGTGCTATCACAGACATTCCAGAGCCTCCGGCTCCAGCAGCTGCTCCAAACCCGGGAATGGGAATGGACTACTAGAAAAGACTAGTCAAGGCCTTGCTTTTGAGAAAATCATTAGCAAGGTCTTTTTTTTGTGCTTTTTTTGTTTAAAACTGAAGAATTTTGGTATAAAATATTCTATAGGCAGATGAATTTCAGACATACAAGTTTTACAGCAAAATTTTTCATTTTTTTAGCGGTTTTATTTTTTTTGATAGGGACTTTTTTTTCAATTAAGAAAAAAAATGTAAAAAAACAAAATGAACTGGATTCGATTTTTGCCGAAAAAATAAGCGATTTGGCAGAAGAGAAAAAGCTTCCGGAAGAGCCTGTTCAGCTTGAAATTTTTAGAAAATCTTATCCTGACGTTTCTTTTGAAAGTTTTTACGATGAAGAAAAAAATGACTGGCTTGTAAAAATTTCTGCTCCGATTTTCCCGGACAAAGAAGAAAAAAAACAGACAGAGTTGTGGTGGGCGGACGGCAGGCTTTTGCCGGAAGATGAACTTGAAAACAAAAATGAATATTGGAAACTCATTTACCAATATTCAAAACTGAAAGATCCGAAAGAAATGAATGCTGAAGAAATCGAAGAAGTACGGAATTTTTCTTCAAGCAAAAACAGGCAAACTTCTCAGGGCACGCCGATGTTTTTTTTTGATTTTTTGTATGCTGCAAAATCCAAGGTGATAATTGAGGATCATATAAGTTATTCAACTTTTTTAGGAAAATCGACAAAAATTCATGAACGGATAAAAAATCCTCTCTTAAATGTTGAAACACGGATTTTAAACCTTGCAAAGGAAGATCCCGAAATTGACGGATTTATAAAAAATTTAAAATCGGCAGATGCCTACAATTGGCGTGTAATTGAAGGTACTGGCGGAAGAAAATCTTTTCATTCGTATGGAATTGCAGTCGATTTGATTCCGAAAAGGCTCTACGGAAAAGCAATTTTTTGGAGCTGGACGCGCGACAAAGATCCGAAAAACTGGATGCTCACTCCTCTCGAAAAACGCTGGATGCCGCCTCAAAAAATAATCGACATTTTTGAAGATGAAGGATTTATTTGGGGCGGAAACTGGATAATTTTTGATAATATGCACTTTGAATATCACCCGGAAATTTTAAAAGGAAAGTAAAATTTCGTTTTTTTTGTTCGCATTGTCCGGACTTTTTTGACTGAGATTTCTAAAAATTGATGATTTCATCATAGCAGGCGATTGCAAAATTGTCTGTCATTCCGGAAATATATTCGATTACGCATTTTTGGTAATTTTCGTATTCATTTACATCAAAAACAACCGGCGTTTCGTAGCGGAGTGTTTTTTTTCTGTCAGGAGCGTCCTGAGGAATGTAATTTGAATATCGAATTAGCCAGTCTTCGAAAGTTGAGCTTAAATTCTTAAAATAGCGCATGGAAGATGGAATTCTTCCATTTTTTGCAAAGCTTTGTGTGCCCATCAAAGTTCTGTAAATTGTTCCCAAAACATTTTGTGCATAATTTTTAAATTCAAGAAGACGCCAATGGCTGTAAATTTTTTGAAAACTGAATTTTTTTAATTCGCTTATAAACTTAAAATATTGCTCGCTAAAGCAAAGCCCTTTTTCCGGACTTGAATTCTTGCAGAGGTCTACAATCATATCGTTGATTAAGACGGTTGTGTTTATTGCTTTTCCAGAACTTGAAAAACCGAGAGTGCTGCCTACAATTTCGCGCAATTGACGGTAACATCCCATGTCGAGAATGTGGTAGCGACGTGCGTCCTGCAAATCTCTTCCCAAAAATGCAATTTTGTCGCTGAGTTTTACAATGCAGCCTTCCCATGTGAATGGCTGTACAAAACCTGGAACTTTTATGTCGTAAAGAGGAATGTTTTCTTTACGAGGTTTTAATCCCTGCTGGTCAATTTCGCCACAGTGGCAGACAATTCCGTCGCGGACAGCATAAGTTAAATTCAATGTACGCTCAAAACCGTCTGGGTCTGGAAGAGTTTCGATATAATCTGCAAAAAAAAGAGAATTTCGTTCATGCCAGAATTTTTTAGGAGCATTTGCGCCCGGACGCTGTTCCATAAGGCTGTTTAAAATTTCTTCGCCGGTATGGCCAAAAGGCGCGTGTCCCAGATCGTGTCCTGTTGCAATCGCCTGCGTCAATTCGGTATTGAGTCCAAGATATTTTGCGATTGTGTCAGAAACTGAGGCTACGTGAAGAACGTGTTCCATTCGTGTGCATACGTGGTCGTTGTGCGGAGAATAAAAAACCTGCGTTTTGTGTTTTAACCGGCTAAAAGCCTGGCAGTGCAAAAGTCTTGTGTAATCTCTGTCAAAAACAGAGCGAATTGAATTTCCCCGGTCGTAAATTGGAATTTCCCGCTTTACCGCATCCTGCCATTTATGATTTAGAGAATTTGTTGCATCTTTTTCAAATGAATTTTTCATAATTCGATTATAACTTACTTTAATTTTTTTAGATATTTTATTAAAAACGGCAAAGTGATGAACGCAGAAAGCAAATCGCTCAGAGCCGGAGTGAGCATAATTCCAGCAACTGGTTCAAATCCAAAAAGCTGAACAGTGTAAGGCAGACATAAAATCATTGGAACAAAAACAATTCCCTGTCTGAGAGACGAAAGCACTGTTGCAGAAAGTTTCTCGCCGGCAGTTTGTAAAAGCATTGTTGAACCAAAAATAATTGAATGAAAGGCAAGAACGCAGCAGCTCATTCTGAGAGCAATTGAAGCGACTTTTATGACGGCTTCATCGTCACGAAACGAATGCGCAATTTGCGGGGCAAAGATAAAAACGACAGTTCCAAGGACTGCCATTGCGAGCGAAGTTCCTTTTATTAAAAAAGCAACAGCCTGTTTAACGCGGTCATATTTTTTTGCGCCGAGATTTATTCCGCATACAGGCTGAAAACCTTGCCCAAGTCCGATTGCAACCGCCATTAAAAGCTGGCAAATCCTGTTGCTGATAGACATGCCTGCAACCGCGGCGTCTGCCGTCTGAGCTGCTGTCAGTGCAAAACCAGACATAAGGGCGCCGTATTTTGCCGCGCCGATATTCATAAAAATTGTCGAAACCGAAGTTGTGCCCTGCCGAAAAAGGCTTGGAAGTCCAGTCGTAACAATGTCAAAATAAACTGAAAATTTTTTTGCAACCGACTTTATATTGAATTTTACAACTTGAGGATTAAAGAAAAACATAGAAAGCAGGATAAAAAAACTCGTAATCTGGCTTATTAAAGTTGCAATCGCCGCTCCAGAAATTCCCATTTTAAAGACAAAAATAAAAAGCGGATCTAAAAGCATATTCAAAATTCCGCCAGTAACCATTCCAATCATCGAAAAAGCGGCCTTGCCCTGAAAACGCAACAGATTGTTCATTGCGAAGGCGCTCATCATAAAAGGGCAGCCAAAAATTATAAAACGCGCGTAATCAAGCGCAAAAGGAAAAATAGTGTCAGTTGCGCCAAGAAGTCTAACCAGAGGCTTGTTAAAAATTGTTCCCAAAATCGAAAAAATAAGTCCGAGGCTAAAAACGCAGACAATTGCCGTAGAAACAAAAGTTTGCGCTTTTTGGCGGTTTCCAGAGCCAAGCGCACGGCTTGTAATAGACCCAGAACCCATTCCAATCATAAAGCCGCCAGCCTGAATCATCGTCATAAGCGAAAAAATAACACCGACAGCGCCAGAAGCGCTAGTTCCGAGCTGACTTACAAAAAAAGTGTCCGCCGTATTGTAAATCGCGCTTACCATCATCGTAATAATGGTTGGAATTGCGTTTTTTATAATAAGCGACCCAACTGGCTGGGAAAGCATAAGTTCAACAGTGTTGAAAGAGCGGGAATTCATAAAAAAGATTTTCCCAAAATCAAAAAATAAAATCAAGCAATAAAAGTTAGTGTTGATAAACCTTAACAAACAGATAGTTGATTTTCTAAAAAAATTTTATTAACATATCCAAGTACGCCAACTTAGCTCACCTGGTAGAGCAGCTCCCTCGTAACGAGCAGGTACTCGGTTCAAGTCCGGGAGTTGGCTTTTTTTTGTTTTAAATCCTTGCATTTCAACAACTTGCTGCATTTAAGCGGCATAAAAAACTTTTTTATCAGTTTTTTGAATAACTTCCTGGTTTATTCCTCAAAAACTCGATCGCGCTCAAACCTGCCAATGCCCCTTCAAAAACCGCTTTGCTTACTTGCAAAAGTCCGCCCGTGCAATCTCCGCAGGCAAAAATCCCCGGAAAATTAGTCTGCATTTTTTCGTCAGCTTTTATTTTGTCGCCGTCCAAAAAAATGCCTGCTTTTTTTGCAAAGTCTGCGGCGCCAGCTTCTCCCAGCGCAATAAAAATTCCGTCCGCGCTTAAAATTTCTCCGTCAAAAAAAACAAGCGAGTTTACAAGTCCAGAATTTTCGTCGCCCTTAATTTCTTCGATTTTTCGTTCATCAACAAAATACTTTGTGTTCAATTTTTTTAATTCATCGCAATTTTCACCGTTTGTAAGAATTTTTACGGAAGAAGCGACATTTGCAAGCACATCAGCCTCGCTCAACGCAAATTTTCCGTTTCCAATGACTACGACATTTTTCTTTCTGTAAAAAAAAGCGTCGCAGACAGCGCAAAAACTGACGCCTTTTCCTTCAAAATCCTGCAAGCCCTTGATTTTTGGACGAAGTTTTTTGTTTCCCGTGGCAAGAACCAAAGATTTTGCCTCAAATTTCTGTTTGCCAGCCAAAATTTCAAAATTTCCGCTTGAGTTTACCTCAAAATGCGTAATTTCCAGTTTTTTTACAGCAATTCCCAAATTTTCCGCCTGCAAAAGCCCCTCATTGTAAAGTTCCGCCCCGGAAATTCCGTCCTTAAAACCGTAATAATTTTCAATTTTGTGCGCTTTTTCCAATGATCCGCCGCCGTTGTGCAAAACCAAAACCTCAAAGTTGCCACGGCGAGCATAAATTGCCGCAGAAATTCCCGCCGGCCCGCCGCCAATAACCGCTAAATCAAAAATTTTTTTGCTTTCAACCATAATTTAATTTTAGCATATTTTAAAAACTTAAAAAGAATTTGGAGCGCAATTTTCTAAAAAGAAAAGTTTTTCGGCTAAACCGTCCAGTTGCCGCAAAAACCGGCTTTCCACCCTTCGCTAGCCGCTCATTGCCGTTCCGGCAACTCCGGGGTTCCAATCCGGGCTGCAAGCCCGGCCGTGCGCGAAAGCGCACACGAAAAAAAGACGGGTTTTGCGCAAGCAAAAGCCGCAGCATGCGAAGCATGCAGGCATCCGGGCTGCAAGCCCGGCCGTGCGCGGAAGCGCACACGAAAATAACCGGGTTTTGCGCACACAATTTACTGTCTTGAATACGAAGAATCTATGTTCAGCTGGGAGCGGTATTTTGCAACAGTCCGCCGTGCAATTTTTACTCCGCGCTCAAGCAAAATATCTGCAATTTTCTGATCGCTCAAAGGTTTTTTATCATCTTTGTGCTCTTCAAGAATTTTTTCCAATTCCGCCATAACGCCCTGCTTTGAAGCTGGAATGTCTTCTTCCGGCAGGTTTTGACCGACAGCATTTGTAAAGAAAAATGAAAGCTTAAAAAGTCCCTGGCTGCATCGCAGATATTTTTCATTTGCCATGCGGCTTATCGTCGCTTCGTGAACATTGATAATCGCCGCAACGTCTTTTTGCCGCAGCGGCTTTAAATAACGAGGCCCTTTTTCAAAAAAATCTTTTTGAAGGCGCACAATCTGCTGGCAGGCAAGCAAAAGCGTTTTTTTTCTAAATGCAAGACTTTCCATAAAATCATTTGCAGAGCGGACACTTTCCATTATAAACCTATGTTCGGAACGTTTTTTTTCAGATCCTTCGGTAGATTTTGTAACCCGGCTTCTGTCCAGCGAAAGTTCGTAGAAATCTTTGGAAAGTTCAACAACCGGCAAAATTTCATCATTTGCGCGGACAGTATATTCACCAGTTTCCTCGTTTTTTTCGACATAAACATCGGGCGCAATGCAGATATTGTCAGAAGGCGAAAATTCTGAGGCCGGAAAAGGATTGAGTTGTCTGATATAAGCAACAGCCTGTTCAATTTGAGTTTCGGTAAAGTCCATCAAGCCAAATTTTTGAGCGTCATCTGGATTTTCGCGGGCAAAATTGCGGATTTTTTTTAGGATTTTTGGAATTTGCGGAGGATTTAAAAAATCAAAATGTCCGTCCAAAATAAAAAGCGCCGCTTTTGGAGAATTTTCATTTGCTTTTGCCTGAATAAAAAGGCTTTCCTCAAAATCTTTGCAGCAAGTTCCGACAGGATCAAGCTGCTGAATTTCAGAAATTGTTTTCTCGAGAAGCTCTGGAGTTTGAGCCGAATCTTTTTTGTCTAAAAGCGAATAAGGGTCAAAAATAAAAAATCCGCGGTTGTCCAAATTGTGAATCAAGGCAAGTCCGATTTTTTCCTGCGCAGGTGAATGAAAAACCGACAAAAACTGCTGCTCAAGATGTTCAGAAAGAGTTTCCCGATTGTCTGGAGAAGATTCGAGCGCAGACTGAAAATTGTCGCTTGCAATTTTTCCAGCCTGAGTTACAGAACCGATCTTAAGGTTGTCAGAAGAAATTCCAGAAACTTTCGCATCTTTTACGCCGTCAAACGCAGCATCTTTTGTAATTACAAGAGCAGGATTTCTGGCAACTGTCGTATAAATTTCCTGGCGCAAATCGAGGGAAGACATTGCAAGAAGTTTTAAGGACATGAGCTGTTTTTGGCTCAATTTTTGCGCCTGAACCTGCCGCTGCTGCTGAGAAACGCGCTGCTGTAAAGAAAACGAAGGAATTTCTGACATATATAAATTATACAACTTTTTTTAACATCGCGTTAGAGGGCAATTTATAAGATTTATATACGATTCTTGTCCCAAAAACCGCACGTTATTTTGGACAATTTTTTTCATGGGCGTTCGCCGCAAAACTTCGTTTTGCTTCACGAGTTTGCAGAGCAAACTCGCTCCGCCGGGCTTTTCGGGGTTACGCTATTCGCTCCATTCCTACGCTACGCTTCGGAACGGCTACGCCGCCCCTACAATCCCTAACGCATTAGCGTTAGGACGTGCGCGCAAGCGCACACGTCAAATACCCGAGTTTTGCGTCANNCGTCAGCAAAATCTCGCAGCAAACCGCAGGTTTGCAAATCCCTAATGCAAAACACTATGGAAGTTTTGTCAAAAAATGTGTATAGTGTTTTTATAATGAAACCGCTTATAAAATATCGTGGCGGAAAATCTAAAGAGATTCCGAATATTCAAAAGCACATTCCTCAGTTTTCTGGCAAATACATAGAGCCGTTTTTTGGGGGAGGCGCACTTTATTTTTATCTTGAGCCGAAAAATGCAATTATAAACGATATAAATGAAAAACTGATTTCTTTTTACAAAGGAGTTCAGTCAGACTATTCAAATTTAAGAATTGAACTTGATAATGTAGAAAAAATATACGAAGAAAACCGCTCAGCTTTTGAAGTGTTAAAATCAAAAACTCCTGATGAACGTGTTGAAGATAAAAATGAAGATTTTTATTATTCAATCCGAGATATGTTCAATGGCTTATCTGAAAAAAAATATTCTGATGCACTTTTATATTATTTTATAAACAAAACCGCGTATTCTGGAATGATTCGTTACAATTCAAAAGGCGAATTCAATGTTCCTTATGGACGTTACAAGCATTTAAATACTTCCCTTGTAACAAAAGAACATTCAGAACTTTTGAAAAATGCAGAAATTTTTAATTCAGATTATAAGAATATATTTGATATGGCAAAATCTGATGATTTTATTTTTCTTGATCCACCTTATGACTGCGTTTTTTCTGATTATGGAAATGAGCAGTATAAAGACGGTTTTAATGATGATGCCCATAGAAAACTTGCTCAGGACTTTAAAAATTTGCCATGCAAAGCTCTCCTTGTAATAGGAAGAACTCATTTAACAGAAGAGTTGTATGGAAATTTAATTATCGATGAATATGAAAAAAGTTATGCGGTAAACATTAGAAATAGATTTAAGGCTGCTGCAACACATATTTTAGTTGCAAATTACAAGGAGTAGAGCTTGGCAAAGTCAATTGACAGCAAAGTTGTGTTTATGACAACTTCGCCACGAACACCAGAAAAAATGATTCCGGAAATTAATTTGCTTGCAAAAAATTTCTCTGGAAAAAAATGGAATGTTCAGACGCAAGTTCAATTCATGCAGTTATTGCGAAATGAAAACTTTTTTCATGGTTCAGGCGAAAATTCTCCTGATTTTAGTGCACGCGATAGGATAAACAGAGCTCCAAAATCTCTAGGCTTTATAACACTTGCGCCTGCAATAAACCTAACTCCTGCTGGAAAACAGCTTGTCTCTGCAAAACGCACAGAAGAAATATTCCTGCGCCAGCTTTTAAAATTTCAAATTCCATCTCCTTACCATGAGCCGTCAGAAAAAGCGGCAAAGTTTTTTGTAAAGCCATATCTTGAAATATTAAGGCTTATACACAAGCTTGGAACATTGAAATTCGATGAGCTTGTGATTTTCGGTCTGCAGATTACGGACTACAGAAAATTTGATGAAATTGTTAAAAAAATAGAAGATTTCAGAAAACAGCGCACAACAACTACGAAAAAATATAAAGAATTTAAACAATCGTATTTTTATAACGAACTGCAGGAAATATATAAAGAAGAAATCGAGGCTGAAGAATTTTCAACAAGGGAAAGCACGACAAAAACTGCAAAAGAATTTTTCAATAAAAAGATGAGCAATATGCGTGATTATGCGGACGCCTGTGTCAGATATTTGCGTTCGACAGGGTTAGTTTCAATCTCTCAGCTTGGAAAGTCGCTTTCAATTATGCCGGAAAAAAAGGCTGACGTTGAATTTATATTGAAAAATGTAAGCAGAGAACCTGTTTTTATTGATGATGAAGAAAAATATATTGAATATCTTGGCAATCCGGAACTTCCAAAACTTTTAACAGATGATAAAACAGCGTTAATTGAAAAACTTAAAACAGAACTTCCTTATGAAAAAATCAATGAAAATCTTTCGATTCTTGAGTTAAAAGAAAAGCTTGATGACGCGCTTCTTGCAAAGAAAAACGAAATAATCAGAAATCAGGTTTCCGAAATAAAAGACTACAAGCAGTATGACGACATACAGCAGATATTTGATTTGATTCCAAAGCGAAACAGCGAGCTTTCAGATGTTCCTCTGATGTTTGAATGGAACACTTGGCGCGCAATGACAATGCTTGACGGCGGAAACATAAAGGCAAACCTGAAATTTGATGATTTTGGAAACCCTATGTCAACGGCTCAAGGAAACATGGCGGATATTGTCTGCAATTATGATGATTTTGACTTGATTGTTGAAGTTACAACGGCAACCGGTCAAAAACAGTATGAAATGGAAGGAGAACCTGTTTCTCGCCATTTAGGCAAATTGAAGAAAGAAAGCGGCAGGGAAACTTACGGACTTTTTATTGCTCCGACGATAAATGAGGCTTGCGTTGCCCAGTTTTATATGCTGTACCACACAAATATTTCTTATTACGGCGGAAAATCGGCTATTGTTCCTCTTCCGCTGAATATTTTCAGAAAAATGATTGAAGATTCATTTAAGGCTGACTATACGCCAGATTCCAACCAAGTGAAAGCCTTTTTTGAGCATTCAAAAGAAATTGCAAAATCAAGCTCTAACGAACAGGACTGGTATAGAAAAATCACTGAAAAGGCATTGGATTGGCTTGGTTAGCCGGAATTTTTTCCGCTTCGGCATTGTGCCGATTGCCGGCTTTTGAGAATTTCTTGCTTCGGCATCGCGCCGATTGCTGACTTTTACAAATTTCTTTGTTCGGCGTCGCGCCGAATGCCGTCTTTTACAATTTTCTTGCTTCGGCATTGTGCCGATTACAGTTTTTTCAAATTTCCAGTTTCGGCGTTGCGCCGATTGCGGAGTTCAGTTTTTTAAATCGGCAAAAATCCGCTAAAAAACTTATCTGATAAAATCAGACAATATAGAAAACCGTGCTATAATTTTTATCAGGTTTCGCGGCTGCTGCATTGGCAGCGCGATTTATCAGTTCAAAAAGTTTTCTAAGGGGGAATTTATGAACAAACTTACAGCTAGAGCCAGAATCACCGAGGTGGACGGGCTTTCGGATTCAATCATCCGCATTTTCGGCGCAGATACAAAGGCTCAGGAAGACACCTTCCTAAAAGGCCAGATAGCGGAGCTTACAACTTTAAGCGACGCGATTACGGCTGCAATCTTGCAGGACAAGGCTGTGTCGAATCTTGACGAGGCGGACTCAAGGCGCGACGAGGCAATCAAGAATCTGGGCGCGCTTCTTTCGGGCTACGCGGTTTTTCCGGTGGAGGAGAAGAAAGCTGCGGCTCTTGACTTGAAGGCGGTTTACGACAAGTATGCGAAGTCGGGCATTTTGAGCGCGAGCTACGTTTCTGAAAGCTCGATGATTGAAAGCCTGATCGGGGATTTTTCATCGGCGGAAGCGAAGGCGAGCATTGAAAAGCTGGACGGTGTTGCGGAGCTGGTTTCGGCAATCAGAGCGGCGCAGGACAACTTCACGGCGGCGAACGACGCTTTTGTAAAGGCGGAAGGCAGCAAGGGCGCGAGCGCGTCAAGCTACAAGAAGCCGATTCTTTCTGTGATAAACGACAAGATTGTTCCGTACCTTAACACGATGGCGGTTGTGGGAAACACGGCGGTAGCGGACTTTGCGAAGGGCGTTGAGACTGAAATTAACCGCGTGAACGAAACAGTCGCAAAACGCGGAAAGTGAGTTCAATTCGCAATGTCATTCCCTTGCTTGACAAGGGAATCTATTGCACGGGATTGTCGGATCAAGTCCGACAATGACAAAGAGCGGGCACGACAATGACAGAGGATTTCAAGTCCGGCAATGACAAAGGGTTTCAAGTATGGCAATGACAAAGGATTTCAAGTCCGGCAATGACAAAGAGCGGGCACGGCAATGACAGAGGGTTTCAAGTACGGCAATGACAGGCTAGTTTTATGTCATCTTCGGGCTTGACCCGGAGAGCTGTTGCATAAGACTGCTTCGCATTGTATTTTTTCAGGCAGCTTCTGCTTTACGGCGGGGGGGGCTGTTTTTTTTATTTCCCGAACAGTTTGCTGTGTGTTCCTATTCGGAAAGCGGATAGCTGGAGAATGTCTTTTTCGATTTTATAAATCAGGACTAAGTCGGGCTTTATGTGGCAGTCTCTGTAAGATTTTAGTTTTCCTGTCAGCTGATGGTCGCAGTATTTCGGCTCAAGAATTTCGCCGTCTGCAAGCCTGTTGATAATTTCAATTGTTTTTGACTTTTCGTCCGCAGCAATCTATTTTGCGTCTTTCTTAAATGCCGACGTAAAATAGATTTTGTATTTCATAAATCTGCGAACGCTTCCTGAGCGGTGGCGTAGGTTTTCAGCGTGCCGTTTTTGACTGAGGCGTTGTATTCTTTTTCGCCTGCTTTGATTGATTCCACAAGTTCTGCCGGATATTCATCTTCTTTTACGTAGGAATAAACTTTTTTGCTCATCTTGTTTATCGCGTCTATCATTTCCACAAGTTTGTTGTCCGCGTTTTTTATCACTAAAGTCATGTTTCGCCTCTTTTTGAATATAGCATAGAAAAGCGGAATTTTCCATAAAGAAAGATGTGGCTTCTGCTTTGCGGCGGGGGCTGTTTTTTTAACGATTGTCATTCCCTTGCTTGACAAGGGAATCTATTGCACGGGATTGTCGGATCAAGTCCGACAATGACAGAGGCTTTCAAGTATGGCAATGACAAAGGGTTTCAAGTCCGACAATGACAAAGGGTTTCAAGTACGGCAATGACAGAGGATTTCAAGTATGGCAATGACAAAGGGCGGGCGCGCACGTCCTAACGCTAACGCGTTAGGGATTGTAGTGGCGGCGGAGCCGTTGCGGAACGGAGCAGGGCGGAGCGAAGCAATGAAGCCGAAAGGCGGAACCACGAAAAGCCCGGCCTGGCATATTCTTTCAGGAAAAAAACTTTTTTCCAAAAAAAATTAAAACGGCAAAGGCAAAACAAAAGTAAAAAAAGCCAGGAAACGCCCAAATACAAAAAAATTGACAAGGATGTCAGAGAATTCCCAACACGGTAAAAATTCGCTAGAATAAAGCAATGAAAACTTTTGAAAAATTTGGAACTGCTATTCCGCAGATTCTTTTGCCAAAAAACATTGATTTGAAAACCTGGTCGGTTATTGCCTGCGACCAATACACTCAAGACCGCGAATATTGGGAAAACGCAAAAAAAATTGCCGGCGAAAAACCGTCATCGCTCAACTTGATTTTTCCGGAAGTTTATCTGGACAAGTCGGACGAAGATTCAAAAAATGAACGCATTCACAAAATTCAGTCTGCAATGGATGAATACATCGAAAAAGGCGTTTTTGATTCTCCGCAGGAAGAATGTGTCTATATTGAAAGAAAAACCGCCTACGGCCGCACGCGAAAAGGCCTGGTTATGTGCGTCGATTTGGACAGTTACGAATGGAAACCTGGCTCAAAAGCCTTGATTCGCGCGACAGAAGCAACTGTTCCTGAGAGAATTCCGCCAAGAATGAAAATCAGAAACGGCGCAAAACTTGAGCTTCCGCATATCATGCTTCTTGCAAACGACCCGAAAGATGAGCTTGTCGGAGGAGCCGGAAAACTTGCAAAAAAGCAGATGCCGGTTTATGACGGCGATTTGATGCAAAATTCTGGCCATATTACAGGCTGGGCTGTAAAAGGAAGCGACGCTGAAAAACTGCTCGAAAGCGCGCTCTCTGATTTGGCAAAAGCCGGAACAGATGCTGACGGAAACACCTTCCTTTTTGCAGTCGGCGACGGAAACCACTCTCTTGCGACAGCAAAAGCTGTCTGGGAAGAAAACAAATCCCGTCTTCCTTCTGATTCTCCTGTGCGCTATGCCCTTGTCGAAATCGTAAACATTTATGACGAAGGGCTGACTTTTGAACCGATTCACCGTGTTTTGTTTGGAATTGACAGCGAAAAGCTCATTTTGACTGTTGCTCAAAAACTTGGCGGAAAAGTCTGCGAACTGGAAAATGAATCTGAGCTTGAAAAAGAAGTTGCTTCCAGGAGCGCAGACGGCGCGCGATACGGATTTATCTTTACAAAAAATGGAAAAACTTCGTTCAAAATGCTCGAAACTCCGGTCAAAGATCTGGCGATCGCCGCTCTTCAGCCTGTGATCGACGGCTTTATGACCGAAAATAAGGCTCAAAAAACGCAGATTGATTACATTCACGGAAGCGACGAGACTGTCGGACTCGGAAAAACAGAAGGCAATACAGGAATTTTGCTGCCTCCGATTGCAAAAGACTGCTTTTTTGCGACAATCAACGGCAGAGGTCCGCTTCCTCGAAAATCATTCAGCATGGGCGAAGCTAGCGAAAAAAGATTTTATGTTGAAGCGAGAAGACTTTTTTAGTTTTTAATTCCAGTTCTACACAAAACCGATAAAGCCACGGCGGAAAGACATTTTTCTGAGCGTGGCTTTTTTGTTTTTAATGCATTTTAAAAATTTTGAATCCGCTCCAAAATTTCCTTCCCAAATTTTGCCGCCTTGTTTTCTCCGATTCCATAGCAGTCTAAAAGTTCGTCCATCGACTTTGGCTTTTTTGCCGCAAGCTCGTGCAAAGTCCTGTCGCCAAAAATTACATACGGAGGAACATTCATCTCTTCAGCCTTGTTTTTCCGCCACTTTTTTAAGCTGGAAATCATAAAAAGCGTATTTTGGTCGGGCGCTTTTTTTTGAAAATTCCCATCATTCCCCTCAAAAGAAGAAGTTTCCGTTTTTTTGCGAAGAACAAAATCAGCCCGAAGAGAAGTTTTTTTTGATTTTCCATTTTTTCCAGAAGGCTTTGGAAAAAGAAGTCCGCCGGATGAACCTGCGCCCGCCCGGTTTTTCGGAACAAAAGTTCCCGTAGCCTTGAGAGATTTTTCAGACGGCAAGGCATTTTCAAAAGGAAGAAGAATTTTATCCCGGTTTTTTAGCACGCCAAGCCCTTCTTTTGTGAGCATTAAAATGCCGTAATCTCCGGTTTTTACAAGATAATTTTTTTCGATTAAAAGAGAAGCCAGTTCCATCCACTGAGCTTTGTCAAGTTCCCGGCCAATTCCCCATGTCGAAATCATATTGTGCGAATTGTCGAGAATTTTTTTACTTCTAGAACCCAAAAGAACATCAGCAATATACGCCGCTCCAAAATGCGAATTTGTGCGGATTATACAGCTCATAAATTTTTGGCAGGGAATTGTCATATCAGAAAGAACAGCTGGGCCTTTTGAGCAGATGTCGCAGCAGCGGGCATTTTTTTCTTTTTCGTTGTCATAAAATTCGCCAAAATACGCCAAAAGTTTTTTTCGCCGGCATTCACGTGCCGAAGCATAATCTGTCATTGACTGCAAGAGATTTTCTGATTTTTGAGGGTCGGAGGCATCCGTAAAAAAATGCCTTATTTTAAAAATATCAGCCCCGGAATAAAGCAAAAGCGCTTCGCTCGGAAGCCCATCCCGTCCAGCGCGTCCAATTTCCTGATAATACTGTTCAAGCGACTTTGGCAAGTCATAGTGAATTACAAAACGCACGTTCGGCTTATCGATTCCCATTCCAAAAGCCAAAGTTGCCACCATAATCTGCACCTGATCGCGGATAAACTGATTCTGATGATTTTTTCGCTCCTCGTCAGAAAGCCCGGCATGATAATTTAGAGCCGAGTATCCGAGTTTTAAAAGAATCTGCGTAAGAGAATCAACCTGCTTGCGGCTAAAACAGTAGATTATTCCGCTTTCGTCCCAATGCCTGCGAATACAGTCTACCACCTGGCTTACAGGATCGTTTTTTCTGGCAACCGACAAAAAAATATTCGCCCTGTCAAAGCTCGAAATTTCAACTTCAGGTTCTTTTAACGCAAGGTTTTGAATAATATCTGCCCGCACCTGAGCCGTAGCGGTCGCAGTAAGCGCAAGGCAAACCGCATTTGGAAACTGTTTTCTTACAGCAGAAATTTCAAGAAATTCCGGTCTAAAGTCGTGTCCCCACTCAGAAACACAATGAGCCTCGTCAATCGTAATGCAGCTGACTTTTACGTGGCTGTCGTGAAGCAAATCCTGAATTTTCGGAGAACTCAAGCCTTCCGGCGAGACATAAAGAATTTTTGTTTCACCACGACGAATTGAATTCATCGATTCAAGATATTTATCCCAGTCAAGAGTGCTGTTCAAAAAAACTGCATTTATTCCAGAAGCCAATAAACTGTCCACTTGATCCTGCATAAGAGAAATAAGAGGCGACACAACGACAGTAATTCCGTCAAAAATCAAGGCGGGAATCTGGTAACAGAGGGATTTTCCTCCGCCAGTCGGCATAATTGCAAGAGTATCTTTTTTATTAAGCACATTGGAAATGATTTTCCGCTGCAGAAGCCTGAACGAATCGTAGCCGAAAATTTCTTTTAAAACTTTTTCCGGTTCGCAGCCAATATAATCTTTATTCATTGTTATTCCGAGCCTATTATACAAAAAAATTGCATTATAGTGTTGCAGAAAAATATTTTTTTCTGCTATAATAGCACTTGCGTTTGCCGAAGTGGTGGAATGGTAGACACGAAAGACTCAAAATCTTTTGCAGGCGACTGTGTAAGGGTTCAAGTCCCTTCTTCGGTATAAAAGAATCTGTTTTTTAACAGGTTCTTTTTTTTTACTTTGTGCGAGTTTTTTGAACGCTTTTCCGCAAGCTCGCATCTATTTTCTTGAAGAATGGCTTTTTCGTCCGCAAAAGTAAGCTATTCTCCCGGCAAAACAAATTCTAAAGGTCCGCTGTTTCCTCTCAATTCGACAGCTTCTCTTAAATCAGAAAATTCAATCCGCAAATGATTTTCCATATCAGCAATTGTCCTTGCAATTTTTAAGCATGCGCTCACTCCTCTTTGCGACAAGCTGTTTTTTTTCCGCTGATTTTCTAAAAATCGTTCCTGTTCTTCGTTCAAGCCGCAAAATTCGGAAATTTGCTGCGGACTAAGCCTCGCNNACTCCCGCTGTTTTTTTACCGCCACTGCGATTTTTTTACGCAAAGCCCCAGTTGAAAAATTTTCATTTTCTTCACCGTCATTTTTACTTTCTTTTTCAACTGCCGAAACGCAAACCCTTAAATCAACCCTGTCTAAAAGAGGCCCGCTAAATTTTCTCCAGTACATTTCCACAGAACGTGCGCTGCAAAGACAGATTTTTCCTTCAACTCCGTAATTTCCGCATGGACAGGGATTTGCCGCCATCAAAAGCTGAAAATTCGCAGGATAGACAGTGCTGCGTCCTGCCCGGCTCAAAGTAATTGTCCCGGTTTCGAGAGGAACACGAAGCATCTGCAAAACACTTGTCCTAAACTCCGCAGCCTCATCTAAAAAAAGAACTCCATTGTGCGCCAAAGAAATTTCTCCCGGACGGCAATTAACTCCGCCGCCGCAAATTCCTTCTATGCTTGCAGTCTGGTGAGGCATTCTAAAATCGCCTTTTCGCATTATTGAGACGGACGGCGGCAAAAGCCCTGCCAAACTGTGAATTCTCGTTACGCTTTGAGATTCCTCCATCGGCAAAAGAGGCAAAAGCCCCGGAAATTTCTGCAATGCAAGCGTTTTTCCGCAGCCTGGAGGCCCAAAAGCAAGCAAATTATGCCCGCCGGCCGCAGCAACCTGCAAAGCGCGAATCAGTTTTCTTTGTCCGAAAATTTCCGCCATCTCAAAACCTTCATCAACCGGAGGAAAAAGCACATTTTCGATCCAAACAGAACCTTTTGGCGCTCCCTGGTCTTCAGAAAATTCTCTTCCTTCACAAAAAACTTCCGGTTTATAAAGCGCATCAAACGCTTCTGCTAGATTTTCCGCCGCAAAAACCTTCATTCCTGCAACTTCCTTTGCTTCGCCAGCATTTTGCGAACTTACAATGCAATAATCAATTCCTGCCAGCTTTGCGGTTCCGGCAGCAGCATGAACTCCACGGACAGGCCGCAAAAGCCCCGAAAGCTCAAGTTCGCCCATAACAAGCACGCTTCTTTCAGAAAAACTGCCTTTTTGAGCATCAAGAACTGCCAGCGCAAGCGCCAAATCAAAACCGGCCCCTTCTTTTTTCAAATCTGCCGGAGACAAACTGATTAAAACCCGCTCCAAAGGGAACTCAAAACCAGAATTTCTGATCGCCGAACGCATCCTTTCCCGGCTTTCCTTGACAGCGCCGTCCGCAAGCCCAACAACGTCCACAGCAGGAATTCCACGCCTTAAATCAACTTCAACGGCAACAAGCGAGCCTTCATATCCAAACGGCGAAAAAGAAAAAATTTTCATAAAACCGACCCCTTAATAATTCTCAAAAAGTTTCTATAATAATAAGTGGCCGTAAAAGTAAAAATTTTACAAAAAATTCACAAAAAAA